>JAOACU010000241.1 GCA_026417715.1 Anaerolineae bacterium
CCACCGGACACTGCGGCAGTTGTATGGTCATTCAAGATGGCAAAGCCGTACGGTCGTGTCTTGTGCCAATGTCGCGCGCCCAGAACGCGAACATCATCACGATTGAAGGCATTGCAGGTCCGAACGGCGAACTGCATCCGATTCAACGCGCGTTCATCGAATTTGGTGCGACGCAGTGTGGTTTTTGCACGCCGGGTTTTATCATCTCCACCAAAGCCCTGCTCGATAAAAATCCACATCCCACACGCGAAGAAATTTACGACGCGTTCAAGTGGAATATTTGCCGATGCACCGGCTACAACGCGATTTTACGCGCCGTCGAACACCTTGCGGGTTACGATGTGTCGCCCTTGCCAGCGGTTACAAGTCCGATGCGCGCGATCAGTCGCGCGTTGCCGCGTCCCGATGCGGTTGCCAAAGTGACTGGTGAAGGCATTTACGCGGCTGATTTGTATTTTGAGGGAATGTTGTATGCCAAAATATTGCGGAGTGCGTATCCGCACGCGCGTTTGAAACGCGTGGATACGCATCGTGCGCGCGCGTTGTTCGGTGTGATGGCGGTGTTGACGGCAGACGATATTCCAGGACGCAAAGAGTTTGGCGTGCACGAAATTGACTGGCCCCTGTTGTGCTACGACAAGGGGCGCTATGTGGGCGATGCGATTGCACTTGTGGTTGCGGAAACCGAAGCAATTGCCGAAGACGCGCTCAAGTTGATCGAGGTCGAATACGAGCCACTCCCCGTCGTATCGAATCCTAAACAAGCCGCGCAACCCGATGCGCCGCTGGTGCACGAACATCCCGAAAAATTTTCGCGCGAGGCGCGCGGCAATTGCCTCGCACGCTTTCGACTCGAAAACGGCAACCTCGACGAAGGATTCGCGCAGAGCGATGTGATCCTCGAACGTGAGTACACCACGCAAACGGTCGAGCACGCGTTCCTCGAACCCGAAGCGGCGGTGGCAGTGCCCGAAGCCGATGGGCGCATCACGGTTTACGGTGGTGGGCAAATTCCCTTCAATGATCGCGCGTGCATCGCCGCAACGCTGAACGTGCCCGAAGAAAAAATTCGCGTGGTGAATTGTCTCATCGGTGGCGCGTTCGGTGGCAAGGAAGACCCCGTCATTCAAATTCACGCCGCACTTGCCGCGTATCATACGCAACGCCCAGTCAAGTTGGTGTTCACGCGCAAAGAGTCGTTACTCGTACATCCCAAACGTCACGCGACGATGATCAAAATGAAAACGGGTGCAAAAAAAGATGGCACACTCGTCGCGCACGACGTTGAAATTTACGGCGATGCGGGCGCGTACGCATCGCTCAGCCATCACGTAATGTTGCGCGCGACGACACACGCCGGCGGACCCTACGAAATTCCCAACGTGCGCGTGAACACGTATGCGATGTATACGAACAACGTGCCGTCGGGTGCGTTTCGTGGTTTCGGTGTCACGCAAGTCACATTTGCGATGGAAAGTCAAATGGATGAACTTGCGCACGCGCTCGGTATCTCGCCGATTGAAATTCGACGCAAAAATATTTTGCGTTACGGCAAACGCACCATCGCGGGTCAAGTGATGACCGAAAGTTGTGGACTGGGTGAGTGTTTGGAACGCGTGGTCGCGGAGATGAATCGGCATGAATTTGTTGCTATCGAGGGGAACAAACGTCGCGCCTGGGGAATCGCGTGTGCGTACAAAAACACGGGCTATGGAAGTGGTGCGCGCGACGCGGCTGGCGCTGAGGTCGAACTGTTCGATGATGGTCGCGCGGTGGTGCGCGCGGGTGCGGCAGAAATCGGTCAGGGACTTGTTGGCGTCCTGGCGCAAATCGTCACGGAGGAACTGGGCGTGCCGTACGAACAAGTCGAGGTGACCGTTGCGGATACAGACGTGACGCCCGATGGTCAAGCGACGACGGCATCGCGCCAAACGTACGTCACGGGCAACGCGGCGCGTCACGCGTGCATCCAAGCGCGCGCGCTCCTCGCCAAAACCGCTGCTGAGATGCTCGACGTATCACCCGAAACACTCACGTTCGCCGATGGAATGATTCGCAGTGACACGCGTGCGGTCGCGCTGGCGGAGGTTGTGCAACAAGCGCGACGCGAAGGACGCCTCCCCAGAGTGCGTTACGAGTATGTCGCGCCGCCGACAGAAAAATATCATCACGTTGCGTTTGGTTTTAGCACGCAAGCCGCGCTCGTCGAAGTGGATGTGAGCACTGGCAAAACGCGCGTGCTCAAGGTGATCGCCGCGTGCGATGTGGGACGCGTGATGAATCCGCTCGCGCTCATCGGTCAAATCGAAGGGAGTATCTCGATGGGACTGGGAATGGCGTTGCAGGAAAAATTCGTGATGCAGGACGGCTACGTTCTCACCGATTCGCTCCACAAGTGCAATGTGCCCAAGATTGATCAAACACCCGAAGTGATTACGTTCTTCATCGAAGACGCAACGCGCGATGGACCTTACGGCGCAAAAGGTGTGGGTGAACTCGCGTCCATCCCGACGACACCTGCCATCATCAACGCCATCTACAACGCGATTGGCGTGCGCGTGTACGAACTCCCTGCGGAACCTGACAAGTTGCGCGCGATGGCAAGTATGAAGGATGAAGTATGAAGTATGAAGGATGACTGCCATTTTTCATACTTCATCCTTCTGCCTTCATACTTCACCTGGAGGACAACACTCATCCACAATCAAACTCCCCTTGCCGTCGAGCATCAGCGTCCGCGTGCCGAACGCTTGCGTGATGTGTTCGGGTGTGAACACCTGTGTTGCATCGCCAAACGCAATCACGCGGCGATTCAGCAAGAGAATCAAATCAAAGCGCGTGGCGGCGAGATTCAAATCGTGCGTCGAGACCAAGACCGTCACGCTTTGCGAGCGCAGTCGGTCGAGCAATTCAAGCGTGGTTTGTTGCGTGGTCGCGTCTACGCCGGTGAATGGTTCGTCCATCAACAAGATGTGCGGTTCTTGTGCGAGCGCGCGCGCCAGAAAGACGCGTTGTTGTTGCCCACCCGAAAGTTCGCCAATCGGCACGCGCGCCAAATCGGCGATTTGCATTTGCTCCAAACAGCGCGTCACAATCGCGTGGTCGCGCGCGGTGGGACGACGCAACCAACCCAGATGTCCATATCGTCCCATCAGCACCACATCGTACGCCGTCACCGGAAAATTCCAGTCCACCTGTTCGCGCTGTGGTACGTACGCCACACATTCTTTGTGATGTGGTAACGGTTGGTCGTGCAAGATAATTTGTCCCGCGCGCGGTGTCAAAAGTCCAACCAACGTTTTGAACAGCGTGGATTTGCCCGCGCCGTTCGGTCCAACGACCGCCACGCGCGCGCCGTGCGGCACGCGAAACGACACATCGTGTAACACCGGTCGTCCGTTATACGCCACTGTAAGGTTTTGGACGTGAAGGTAGGTGGGTGAAGACATAGGGTTGTTGTTCACGTATTGCGTATTACGTATTTCGTATTGCGTATTGCGTGATGCGTGATACGTAATACGCAATACGCACTACGCAATACTACACACTACTTTCTCCGCGCGCCACGCTTGGTTTGGCAACTTGGACAGCGTCCCACAAGTTCTAGCATATGCACGTTGATTTCAAATCCCGTTTTGCGTTGGAGCGTTTGAATCAACTTTGCCAAGTCGCAATCGCTAAATTCTTCCGTGCGACCGCAGACAGCGCAGATAAGTTGATGCCCGTGCGTGTGCGCGCTGGGCGCGTAACTGTGACATCCATCGCTGGTGTGAACACGCTGAATGTAACCCAGTTCTGCCAGCAGATCGAGTGTGCGATACACGGTAGTCAAGCCGAGATGCGGATGCGTGGCTTTGGCACGCCGATAGATTTCGGCAGGTGTCAAGTGCCGATCCGCTGTCGCTAAAATGTCGAGCACGGCTTGACGCGCCCGTGTCAACTTGCGGCGATTCTGTTTCAAACTTGCACGTAGAGTTGTCGGTTCAAGTGTCGGCATTTTTCATAACTTACGCAGAAAGTCCGCGCAAATATGGTGTAGGACAAGTTTGCAAACTTGTCCTACATCTGCATAGCCAGTTCGTAATTGAAAATAATTTTCAATTACGAAAATTATAGTCAGAACCCCAAGTCTGTCAAGTGGGTTGCCAATTCCACGATTCTCTGCTATCCTACGCGCGTGACTACCGAAGACAAAGCCATTCGGCTGGGACACCCATCGTACGTGTGGCGATTCGGGCAGGACCGCCGCTTGGCAATGATCCGACGATTTGTTATGCTAGAAAATGCGCGCGTACTTGATGTCGGTTGTGGTATTGGTGCGTATGTCGAAAAACTGGCGGCAAGTGGTGCACGTGCGTTTGGTGTGGACGTGGACGCAGATAAACTTGCCGACGCGCGCGCGCGGTCTCTGCCCTTGCTTGTCTGTGCTGTTTCCGAAGCGTTACCCTTCCCCAATGATTCCTTCGACGTCGTGTTGTTGCACGAGGTCATTGAACACGTCAATGA
>JAOACU010000242.1:0-4223 GCA_026417715.1 Anaerolineae bacterium
CAAGATGCGAATCGAAAACGGCAATCTGTCCAAATTCGGCGCGACACCGGTTTTAGCCAGATGATCCAAACGGTAAATTGCATAATCACCAAGTTGTGCGCGTGTGCCAAAACTATTCAAGCGAGGCATAGCAAATTCCTTTCACTGAAGAATTCAAATTAATTATAGCACGGCTAAATGACGAATGGCAAGTGGCGAATTGCTAATTTCGGGGCTGGGCAAAGTCGGCGTTGGCGGCTGAAAGTCGCCGCTAAAGTAGGGGCGAGTCGGCAACTCGACCCTACTTGATCGCTTACCCATCCGAGCAAGCGGGCTTGATTCTTGTTGCGGCGACCTTACCCCAGCCCTGCGATAAAAAATTGGTCTGGTTTGCAATTTGCGTAATCTGGAATAGAATGAGTATGGGCTATCTATGTCATCCCACAATGCGTCCCCGAGTCCGCTCTGGACTATTTTCCCACTTGGCTTTGCCACTGCCCTCTCGTTGATGGGTGATGTAACACTGTACACTGTTTTGCCGACGCGTTTTGCTGATGCAGGCATCGCGCTGGGAACAGTCGGCATCATCCTAAGTGTGAATCGGTTCATCCGATTGATTACCAACAATGCGATTGGCTGGTTGTTCGACCATCTACCGAATCGGCGGATTATTTTCTTGAGTTCGCTCACGCTGGGCGCGCTGACGACGATGCTGTACGCGTCGAGCACCAGTTTACCACCTTTGCTCCTCGCGCGCTTGTTGTGGGGTTTGGCGTGGTCGGGCATTTGGGTTGGGGGGAACGCGCTGGTGTTGGAGATGGCACCCGAAGCCGCGCGCGGGCACTGGGTCGGCGTGTTCCAGATGTGGTTCTTTTTCGGCTCTGCGCTTGCATCGTTCACCGGCGGCGCGTTGACCGATGTGGTGGGCTATCGCGGCGCGCTGTGGATCGGCGCGGGCATTTCTGCGTTCGGCGCGCTCGTCGCGCTCATCGCGTTGATGCGGCGTCGTGTTGAACATCGTTCACGCACATCACTCGCGCGTCCACACACATCGTTCTGGTCGAATGTGCGCGCGATTTCGCCGGCACTCTGGGCAACGGTGACCGCGCAGGGGATCAATCGGTTAGCCGCCGCTGGCATCGTTTCGGCGACACTGGGATTGATTGTGCAACAAACATTTGGCACCGGTTTGCAACTCGGCGCGTGGCACATCGGCATTGCCAGTTTGAGCGGAATGCTTCTCGGTTCGCGTACACTGATTGGAGTCGTGGGCGCGCCACTCGCCGGCAAACTTTCGGATCGCGCGCGGGGACGTTGGGGTTTGCTCGCGTTCAGTTTGTTCGCCGGCGCGCTAGGGACGGCGCTGTTACCCGCGCCGCAATTCATCGTCTTGATTGGCGCGACGGTTGTCTCCGCTCTCGCCTACGGCGCGACACAAGCCCTTTCGACTGCGCTCTTGGGTGATTTGTCGAAGAAGGATGAGTACGGCAAGAACGTGGGCATTTACAACACCTCGGGTGATTTGGGTAGTGCGATTGGTCCGCTCGTCGCGTACGCGCTCTTGCCCATCACGGGTTTGCCGGCGATTTACATCGTTTGCAGTGGGGTGATGCTCGCGATGGCGGCGTGGGCGTTGCAGTTTCATCGCGCGTATGAGGCGTGAGACGTGATACGTGATACGTGAGGCGTGATACGTGAAAAAAGGAGGAGAAAAATGGAAAACAGTGAATCAGTCCCAAAGGAAATGCGCGCGACGTATGATGCGATTGTTGCGCTGACCGACAAGGTGTGTCGGGAACATTTGAACGCCGAGTATGCGTTGATGTGTCGCAAACTCGCCGCCGCGCTTGCACGCAAGCGTCCCTCGCCACTGGCGCGCGGCAAGACAGAGGCATGGGCATGTGGTATTGCCTATACGATTGGAATGGTGAATTTCTTGTTCGACAAGACGCAAAAGCCCCATATGCGCGCGGACGAATTATGCAAAGCATTCGGCGTGAGCACGAGTACTGGTAGCAATAAATCGCAAGTGATCCGCAAAATGTTCAAGATGATTCAATTCGATCCGCACTGGACGTTGCCAAGTCTGATGGATCAGAACCCGCTCGCGTGGATGATTATGGTCAACGGTTTTATCATTGATGCGCGCTCTGCGCCGCGCGAGATTCAAGAGATTGCGTTTCGCAAGGGGTTGATTCCGTACATTCCGGGAGAACGTCCGCAAGACGACCAGAGTGGCAACTGAAACAATGACTTGTGCTATCGCCTACTTTGTCTCTCCACATGGCTTTGGGCACGCCGCGCGCGCGGCGGCAGTGATGAACGCACTTGCCGCGCGCGTTCCAAATGTGCATTTCCACATTTTCACGCGCGTGCCGCGCTGGTTCTTTGCAGAATCCTTGCAAGGCGCGTTCACGTATCACACGTGCCTCACCGACATTGGATTGGTGCAGAACAACGCGCTGGAAGAAAACCTGCCCCAAACCCTCCAGCGCTTGCAACAATTTTTCCCCTTCGACCCATCTCTAATCTCCAATCTCTCCACTCTCATCACACGCTACAAGTGCCGCGCAGTGCTGTGCGACATCGCACCGCTGGGGATTGCCGTTGCGCGCGCGGCAGGCGTTCCATCCATCCTCATTGAAAATTTCACGTGGGATTGGATTTACGCGGGCTATACGCGCGACGATGCACGCTTTCAAGAGTACGTCACTTATTTGCGCGGTGTGTTCCGCGCCGCCGATTATCACATCCAAGCCGAACCGATTTGCGCGCGGCGCGCGTGCGATTTGGTGGTACCGCCTGTCGCGCGCGAGCCGCGCACATCGGCGCGCGCGATTCGCGCGCGCTTGGGTATTCCATCGCGCGCGCGAGTCGTCTTGATCACGATGGGCGGCATTCCGCAACAACACGCGTTTCTCGATCGTTTGACACGAGTGGTGGGCGTACACTTTGTCGTTCCTGGCGCGCATCGTCGCGCCGAACGACGCGACAATGTGATTCTATTGCCGCATCGTTCCGCGTTCTATCATCCCGATTTGGTGCACGCGAGCGATGTGGTGATCGGCAAAGCCGGGTACAGCACCGTCGCGGAAACGTATCGCGCGGGCATTCCGTTTGGTTTTGTCTCGCGTGCCAAATTTCGCGAGGCGCGGACGATGGCGCGCTTTATCAAGACGCAGATGCACGGCATCGAAATTTCTCCCGACGAGTTCGAGCGTGGACACTGGCTTGCGCGCCTCGATGATTTGCTTGCACTACCGCGCCGCGCGCGTTGCGAGCCAAACGGCGCGATACCTATTGCCCAATTCATCCAAAACGTTTTGGAGGTACAATGAATCCACCCGAAGCCACCTCGCTTGCCAACGCGGTTACCGCGTACGCTACGATTCTTTCGGGCATCGTTCCGCTTGCCCTCTGCTGGCAAATGTCGCCCCAACCGCGCCGATGGTTGTTTGCGTACTTGTGCGTGTTCATCACGGGCGTGCCAACTGTGTGGATGCACGGCTTTGGCGAACAGTTTCCCGCGCGCGTTGCCGACATTGGCACGAATTTGTTGTTGGCGTGGGCGCTCCAAGTGGCAGTGCTCGGCGATTTCTTCACGCGCAAGACGCAAACGCGCGTGGCGATTGTCTCCGCCGTCATCAACTTGGCGTACATCGTTTGGTTGATTGCGGAAGGACCACAACGCCGACTCGCCATCACGTTCGGCGAATCGGGCGAGTTTACGTGGGGCGAGTTGCTCCTCATCGCCAACTCGGTGTTTGTCGTCGCGCTGTTGTATGCGCGCCGCGCGCAGATTCCCGCGCACGCGCACGGTTTGCTCAACTTGGTCACGCTGTTCTTTTTCATCGGCTTGCTGTTTGCCACCCAATCGAATCATCGGTTGGATTTTACGGTGGTGGCGTATCACGCGATTTGGCACATCGTCAGCGCGTATGGTTTTATCGTGTTGTGGGCATTCAATCACGCGCGATTTTTTGGCAAGTAGGGGCGAGTCGGTGACTCGCCCCTACTTGTTGCGTTATTCCCCTCGTGGTAAAATATCGCCACGAAAATTTGTTCGTCGAGGAGCACCAATGTCCACAGACGCCCCAATGTTCTGTATCAACCATCCCCAAACCGAAACGCTGCTGCGTTGCAACAAGTGCGGTCAACCCGTGTGTCTCAAGTGCGTCGAACGTACGCCAGTCGGTTATCGTTGCAAGACGTGTTTGAATGTGCAGCGCGCGGGCTATTACACC
>JAOACU010000242.1:4233-4494 GCA_026417715.1 Anaerolineae bacterium
CATTGGTGCGATCACATCAGGCATCGCTGGTGCAATTGCGGCATGGTTAGGCGGTTTGTGGCTCATCATCATTTTTTACGCGCCCGCGGCGGCGACTGTCATCGCGGAAATCATTCGTCGCGCGATTCAAAAACGACGCGGCAAGTACATCGCGCTGGTCGCCTGCGCGGTGTTCATCATTGGCGGATTCATCGGCGCGGGCGCGTTGGTTTTCTTCACGTGGGGCGGTTGGCGTTTCGACCTGACGCGTTTTGCATCGCG
>JAOACU010000243.1 GCA_026417715.1 Anaerolineae bacterium
GTGTTGTTCACTGCGTTGTACGGCATCTATCGCGTCGTCGAATCACGCGCGCACATCGTTGCGGCTGGAACCATCGCGCTCGTCATCGCGATTGCTTCGCTCATCGTCGTTGCGCCGATGCTTGCGATTCTCGCTGACGATTTTGCGCGCGAGGGTGGCAATTACATTCGCGTCTTTCCGCTCAGGTATTCGGCAGAACGTTCGTACGATGTGCTTGCGTTCTTCGTGCCGAATGCGTACAGCACGCTGTACGCCGATGCGCCACTCAAGATCGCAGGAGTGAACGCGCCGATGCGTCCCAACGACACGAGCGCGCTTTCACCCGACCGTCAAGCGTTCGTTGGTTATGTTGCACTCGCGCTTGCGCTGTATGCTACGTTACGCGTGTGGCGTCGCGCGCGCGTGTGGTTTTTCGTCGCGCTGATGTTTGCCTTGTTCGCGCTCGGACCTTCGCTCCGCGTTCTAGGACAAGACACAACGATACCGCTTCCGTACATTGCGTTGCATCAGATTCCCATCATCAATCACATTCGTATTCCGATGCGCTATGGCATCGTCGTAATGTTCGCACTAGCGATGTTGGTTGGGATTGCACTCGACGACTTGTCCAAGCGCATCACCTTGCGCGCAACTCTGAACTCGGAACTCCGAACTCGGAATTCGGAATTCGGAATTCGGAGTTCAGTTTTTCGCAGGGCGATACTCGCGCTCGTGCCGCTCGTTATCCTGCTCGAATACGCCGCTTTGCCGTATCCGATTCAACGCCTCGAAATTCCGCGCGTGTACGAAGAGATTGCGCGCGTGACGGGTGATTTCACGATTCTAGAAATTCCGACGTTCAACTGGCGCCACGCGGCGATGACAGAAATGTACCAAGCGATTCATCGCAAGCGCATTTTGCGCGCGTACACGAATCGCATTGCGCCGGGACTTGCCGAGTATTTTGGCACACGCGGCATTCCGATTGTCGTGCGCTCACTGCGCGCGCTCGAAGGTGCGCAAAAAGAGCCGTTGACGGAAGACGAGATTAGCGAAGACAAACGCGCGCGCGACGCAGTAGTGCACTTTTACGATTTGCGCTATGCCATCCTGCACCGCGATTTACTTTCACCCGAACGCGCGCGCGCGCTCGATGCGTATTTGCGCGAAGTGTTACAAGCGCGCGTGATTTTCGACGAAGGGAATACGTTAGCGTATGCAATTCCACGTGCCAGCGTATCCGAGCGCGTGCACATTGACTTGCGCGAGTTGCTGGGGCAAATGTATGTGGGACGTGGTTGGCAGTTCGAGTATCCCCAAGCGAATTGGCAAGGCGAGTTCAACTTTGTGTGGACGCGCGGTGCGTACTCGGAAATTTACTTTGTCGCAGACACCGCGCGCGAGCGCGCACTCACACTGCACGCGCGCGCCGAACCGTCACAACGCGTCGTCGTGTGGCTAAACGACGCGCGCATCGGCGAGATGGTGCTGACCGAAACGTGGCAAGAGCATCGAATCGTGTTGCCCGCGTCGGTGGTGCGCGTCGGAATGAATCGCGTGCGTTTAGAGTACGGCGCATCGCTCATCGAAACGATTGGAGTCACGACTATCACAATCGAGTGAATTTTCTCCACGAAGAACGCGAAGGTCACGAAGAAAAATAAAATTCGTGTTCCTTCGTGACCTTCGTGGAAGAAATTTGTTGGCGAGGGACGATATGCCCAAAGTGATCGAAACGACTTTTCGCGTGCGTTACGCGGAAACCGATGCGAGTGGCGTGGTGTATCACGCCAATTACTTGGTGTGGTTTGAACTTGGGCGCGGCGAATGGTTTTGGCAACAAGGGCGCGACTATCATCGCGACGTGGAAGCACGCGGTTTGAACTGGCCCGTCGTCGAAGTCTCGGCGCGCTATCTTGCCCCCGCGCGCTATGGCGATTTGGTGACGGTACGCACGTGGTTGAAAGAAATCCAGAGTCGCGCGTTCATCATCGAGTACGAAGTCATCAACGCAGAAACACGCCAAGTGTTGTGTCGCGGTTGGACCAAACACCTGAACGTGGACAACCAATGGCGCGTCGTGACGATTCCCCAAGACCTGCGCGCGCTGATGGAGACAGAAACATCATAGCGAGTGGTTTAGCCACTCGCTATGATGTTTTTAGATGATTTGTTCCTTCCTCAACGCTTCGATTTGTTCGGGCGAGTATCCCAGGAGTTCGGACAGGATTTGCGCGGTGTGTTGACCGCGCAGAGGAGGTGGAATGCGCGGGTCATCCATTCCTTGCACTTTGACCGGGTTACCGAGCATCGGCAACTTGCCAATCGTGGGATGATCCAGTTCGATGACCATTCGGCGCGCGCGGATTTGCGGATCGGAGACCACGCGATCAATCTTGTTGATCGGTCCCCAAGGCACACTTTCGGCATCGAGTCGTTGTTGCCATTCATCCGTTGTGCGCGTTCGGAACGCCTGGGCGAGTATCGGCACAAGTTCGGCTTTGTTCTTGCGCCGATCATCGTTAGTCGCAAAGCGCGGGTCGTCAATCAAGTGAGGCAAATCGAGCGCGCGACACAAGCCCTGCCAGAATTTTTCGGTGAATGCGGCAACGACCAAATGTCCATCTTTTGTTTGGAACGATTGATACGGCACGACAGACATATGCTCAGTGCCTTGCGGACCAGGATTGATGCCATCGTGGAAAAAGTATTGCGCGACGTACGTGAGGAGCGAAGTCAAACAATCGAGCAGACCCAAATCAATGAAACAGCCCGCGCCTGTTTTTTCGCGATGATACAACGCGGCGGCAACGGCAAACGCGGCATACATTCCGCCCGCGAGATCACCCATTGCGATCCCCATTCGTGTCGGTTGATCGCCAATGCCCGTGATGCTCATCGCGCCCGAAAAACCTTGAATCGCAATGTCGAACGCAGGGCGATCGCGGTAGGGTCCTGTTTGTCCAAACCCCGAAATCGAACAAGCGATGATGCGCGGATTGATGCGTTTGAGCGTTTCGTAATCAATGCCGAGTTTTTGCGTGATACCTGGGCGAAAGTTGTCGTACACCACATCGGAGATTTTGACGAGGTCGTAAAAGATTGCGCGCCCGCGTTCGGTTTGCAGGTTGAGCGTCATACTCTTTTTGCTGCGATTCGCGCTGATAAAGTACGCGCTCTCGGTGGCGTAGAAATGCGGACCCATTCGACGCATCGGATCGCCGTCGGGTGGTTCGATCTTGATGATTTCCGCACCCAAATCGCCCATCATCATCGTGCCGAATGGTCCCGCCAGCATATGCGACAAGTCGAGGATGCGCGCACCGGACAACAGACCAAGCATTCGAGTTTTCCTCCTAGGGAGTTGAATATCGAATGACGCAAAAACAGGCGAGATGAAACATCTCGCCTGTCGTCAGCGTCATTGCATTATTGATTATAACACAGAAGACGATTTCTGTGAAAAATCGTCAAAATCGAATGACGGGTAGGTTCAGGCGTTGACGGATGGTAAAGAGGCATTGTTTGGCTTCGCGCACAACGTTCGGATTGGACGAGTCGAGCAGTTCTTCTAGCGTTGTCAATGCGCGCGCATCACCGATTTGACCCAATGTGACGAACGCCGCTGCGCGCACGCTAAAGACCTCGTGTTCGTTCCGCGCCACATCGAGTAACGCGTCAACGGATTCGGTATCGGGGAATGCGCGCAGACAGTGTGCGGCGTGTTCACGCACAGTGGCAGACGGATGCGCGAGTTGCGCGCGCACGAGGGACGCGTACGCGGCATTGCCGCGTTCGAGCGCGACCGTAATCGCGTCTTTGATCGCGGCTTGGGTGGCACTTGCCATTGCGCCGTCTTCGGCTGCCAGCATTTGGAACAGTTTTTCGATGGCGTGTTCACCGCCCAATTGCGCAAGCGCGTGCGCAATCGCCACGCGTAGGTTGTACTCGTCCGTTGCGATGCGATTGACATAGAACTCGGGACGATAGGTCTTGTCGGGGATCATCCGCACGGCGTCAATCTCGCGCTCTTCGAGCGTGAGGTTTTGTTCACTTGCCAGAAAGAGCGCGTCAATCGCGCTTGTATCGCCTAACTGACCGAGTGCTTCTGCCGCTTGGATTTTCTCTGGCGTTGTGGTTGTTTCCGCAAGTAAACAGTCGCGCAGAATCGGGAATGCGCGCGGCTCGCGCAATTCGCCCAGCGCGCGCAGCGCATCGCAACGTGTGCGCACGTCTTTGGATTGGAGTGCGCGTACCAGTCCCGCCACATCGCGCTTGGCTTGCAACTGGGGAATGTTTGGTCCAAGTAAGGGCATTGCTTGAACCTCACATAAACAAGGAAACAGGAGGACATCCTGTTTCCTTGTTGGGATTGTAGCGAATTACAAACCTAGATATGCTTTACGAACTCTGGGGTCTTCGCGTACTGTTTTGGCTTCACCATGAATTTCGATGCGTCCGTTGCTGAGGACATACGCGTAATCGCTCACGGCAAGTGCCATCTGCACATT
>JAOACU010000244.1 GCA_026417715.1 Anaerolineae bacterium
CATCTACCTGCCACTCTTTGCCCGAATCTACTTCGTCACAACTTTGCGCGCGAATCACTCTACGCAGTGCTAGAGCGCGAATACGGCTATCGGCTCACACGCGCGGAACAAACGATCGAAGCCGCGCTTGCGCGCCCACGCGAAGCCGCGCTGTTGCAAATCGCCTTGCCCGCGCCTGTCCTAGTGATGGAACGTTTGACGTATACCGATCAAGGTGTGCTCATCGAATACGTGCATTCGATCTATCGCGGCGATCGCTATAAATTCTACTCGACGCTCACGTCGTAACAAGGATGACGAATGATCGTTCTCGGAATGATGTCTGGCACGTCGGCAGATGGGATTGATGCTGTCGTCGTTGAAATTACGGGCGCGCCTCCAGCGCTCCAATGGCACCTTATCAAACACCATCATACTGAATTTACACCCGAACTGCGCGCGGAAATTCTCGCGTGCGTGCGTCCCGAACACGGCACAGTGGATCGTTTGTGCGCGCTCAACTTTCGTCTCGGCGAAGCGTTTGCACGCGCCGCACTCGACGCGATTGCATCAGCGGGCTTGCATACCGATCAAGTGGATTTGATTGGTAGTCATGGGCAGACATTGTGGCACATTCCCAGCGGTCCCGATGCGTCCACGCTGCAGTTGGGCGAAGCGGCAGTGATTGCCGAACGCACCGGCATCACAACGATTTCTAATTTTCGCACGCGCGATATGGCGGCAGGTGGACAGGGTGCGCCACTTGTGCCGTATCTCGATGTGTTGTTGTTCACACATCCGACGCTCACGCGCGCCGCGCAAAACATCGGTGGCATTGGCAATGTCACATACCTTCCATCACTCGCCACTCGCTACTCGCCACTCGCTTTCGATACCGGTCCAGGCAATATGCTGATTGACTATGCGGCGCAGCGCGCAACGAACGGCGCGTGGACATTCGATCGCGATGGAACACTTGCCGCACAAGGTCGCGTGGACGATGCATTGTTGCGCGAGTTGCTGGACGAGCCGTACCTGCGTGCGCAACCACCCAAGACGACGGGACGCGAACTATTCGGCGCACAGTTTGGCGCGCGTGTGGGGGAACGTGCAAAATCGCGCGGCTTGCGTGACGACGACATCGTCGCCACCCGCACCGCGTTCACGGCGCACTCGATTGCACAAGCGTATCGCGATTTTTTGCCGACACGCGTGGATGAAGTGATCGTTAGCGGCGGTGGTGCGCGCAACGTAACCTTGATGCAAATGTTGCGCGATCTGCTTGCGCCCGCGCGCGTGCTTCCGATTGACGAATTCGGCATTCCGAGTGAAGCCAAAGAAGCACTCGCGTTTGCAGTTTTGGCGTACGAAACATTCCACCATCGTCCCGGCAATTTGCCAGCGGCGACGGGCGCGCGGCGCGCGGTGGTGTTGGGGAGCATCACGCCGGGACGGAGGACGGAGGATGGAAGACGGAAGACGGAAGACGAAAGACGGAGGACGGAGCACGAAGGTCAGCGGTCGGCGGTCGGCGGTCAATCGTCAGAAACGAACGATAGCGCGACACTGACCGAGGCAACGAACGCGGCAACAGTGGACATTGACACGCTGCCGACGCTCGAAATGGTGCAACGCATCAATGCCGAAGATCATCGAGTTGCGCCAGCCGTTGCCGCCGAGTTGCCCGCGATTGCGCGCGCGATTGATGCGATCGCCGAACGGATGCGACGTGGGGGACGTTTGATTTACATCGGCGCGGGTACGTCGGGTCGCTTGGGCGTACTCGACGCGGCGGAATGTCCGCCCACGTTCAGCACATCGCCCGACCAAGTGGTTGCGTTGATTGCGGGTGGCGAACGCGCGCTCACGCACGCAATCGAAGGCGCGGAGGACGATGAAGACGCGGGTGGGCGCGACATCGCCGCGCTGAACGTGTCGGAACGCGATTGCGTCGTGGGCATCGCTGCAAGTGGACGCACACCCTACGTCATTGGCGGACTGCGCGAGGCAAAGCGGCGCGGCGCGTTTATCGTCAGCGTTGCGTGCAATCGTCCCGCACCGATTCACGACCTAGCGGATGTAAGCATCGCACCGCTCGTTGGACCTGAAGTGATTGCTGGCTCGACGCGACTCAAAGCCGGCACCGCGCAAAAGATGGTGTTGAACATCCTCAGCACTGGCACGATGATTCGATTGGGTAAAACGTTTGGCAACTTGATGGTGGATGTGCAAGCGACGAATACCAAGTTGCGCGAACGCGCGCGGCGCATCGTCGCGCAAGTGTGCAACGTGTCGGACGAAAAAGCCGACGCGCTCTTGGCGCGCTGTGATGGTGAAGTGAAGACCGCTATCGTTGTTGCGCGCGCCGGCGTATCGCCGGACGAAGCGCGCGCGCGGTTGCGCGCAGTGAATGGCGTGGTACGCGACGCGTTGCGTGAAACGTGATACGTGAAATTTGCATCGGTCGTCGGTCATCCGTCATCGGTCATTTTTGAAGGAGGTGATGTCTAGCGCGAATGCTTATCGTTAGTTCAATCAGATTCTGAAAAATGTAAGGAGGAGAAAAAATGAAACGCCTGATTTTTGTCACGATAGTGATTGCGTTGGTCGCAATCGTGTTGATTGCCTGCGCGCCAGCACCGACGCCGGCGCCTACGGCTGCGCCACCGACCAAAGCACCCGAAGTCAAGCCCGCCGCCACGGCTACGCCGACTCAACCACCTCTGCCCCCACGCACAGCCAAAGGTGGTATCCGCAAGAGCACCAGTGGCTACAAAGGCACATTGAACTTGTGGGTGCTGGGGTACACACCGGGTAACGCGTTCGCTAACCCGTTCGACAACGCCATCGCGCAATGGCACGCGGATAATCCCGACATCAAAGTTGAAATCACCGGTTATCCACCGAACGACGAAGGATTCACCAAACTGACAACCGCGTTGCAAAGCGGACAAGGCATTGACCTGTTGCGCTTGCCATCCGATCGTTTGCCGCAATATGTGCGCGATGATCTGGTCGAGCCGATTGACGATTATCTCACCGCCGCCGATAAAGCCGACATCCTACCGAATGTGTTGGATGTGACACGACTCAAAGACGGCAAGGCGTTTGCCTGGCCCCTCTGGGTTGTGCCGATGGGTATCTACGTGAACAAGGATGTCTTCGCCGAAGCCAATGTGCCACTGCCACCCAAAGACTGGACGTGGGAACAATTCGTGGATGCCGCGAAGAAGACGACGTTCAAGCGACCCAACGGTGAGCAAGTGTACGGCTTTTCCGGCTTTGTGGATCCTGGCGTGATCAACACGTGGGGCTTGTGGATGATCGAAGACCCCAGCGTACGTCCCATCGGCAAGGACGGCAAGTTTGGTTTCAACAGCCCAGCGGCGTATGCCGGCTTGCAACGCTTTGCTGACCTTGCGCTCGTCCACAAAGTCACACCACCCGACTTTGGCTCACAAAAAGACTCGGATGTCAAAGGTGGCTTCCAGAACAAACAATACGCGATGATTGTGGATGCCACTGGTCCAGCGGCAGCGTTCAAAGGCGCGAAAGTGAACTTTGAAATCTATCCGCATCCGACCGTCAAAGGCAATCGTCTCACTGTAGGCGCGGTCGGTTTGATCGCGGTTGCCAAGATCAAAGACCCGGTCAAACGCCAAGCCGCGATGGATTTGGCGCGCTACTTGACGAGTGGCGAAGTGCAAGAGGATGTTCCGCCCGGCTCGAACGTGCCCACCGGCTTTTACCTTGCCCCTGGCGCGCGCAAGTCGGTCAAAGTGGTTGGCCCGCTCGACAAGTTTATTCCGATGTTGCCTGATATGTGGGTGACTCCACTCGTGCCTGAATGGGCGAAATTCACGCGCCTCTTCCACCCCGAATATCAAAACATCCTCTTCGGCAAAGCCAAACCCGAAGAAGCAATGAAGCGCATCGCGTCCGAAGCCGAAAAGTTGTTGCAGACGAGATAAGATCGTTCGTGGCGTGATGCGGAAGCGGCAACGTTTTCCGCATCACGCCCCACATTTTGGAGTATGATGACTGCGATTCGTAAATTTTTTGGTCGTTATGGTTGGGCTTATCTCTTTATCTTGCCTAGTATGACGACATTCGTGATCTTTACCTTGATTCCTGTCGTCTGGGCATTCATCATTTCATTTCAAGACTATAGTTTGGTGCGCGGCGGACGTTGGGTCGAACCGATCTATGCCAACTACGTCGAAGCATTTACGATGTTGAACGGCATCTTTGTCACGGCAATTCGTAACACACTTTTCTACACCATTTTCACCGTGACGACGAATATTTTTGTCGGGCTTGTTCTGGCGAGTCTCATTCAACCCTTGTCCCACTTTTGGCGCACGTTTTTTCGCGCGGCATACTATTTGCCCGCTGTGACTAGCGCAATCATTATCGGGATGACGTGGGCATACATTTTCAACGGGCAGTGGGGCTTTGCGAATTATCTACTGCGATTACTAGGGTT
>JAOACU010000245.1 GCA_026417715.1 Anaerolineae bacterium
AAGAGACAGGCTCCCACATGCGCACGGCGTTGTTCAGGTAGGGGAACAGCAGCGCGTTGACGATGAACCCCGGCGCGTCTTTGGACACGACGACCGTCTTACCTAACCCTTCGCCCCAAGCACGCGCAATGCGATACGTCTCCTCGCTCGTCAAAAACGTGCGCACAATTTCGAGGAGCGGCATTACCGGCACGGGGTTGAAAAAGTGCAAGCCCAGCACCTTGTCAGGGCGACGCGTGACGCTTGCCATCTCCGTCACGGCTAACGATGACGTGTTCGACGCTAAAATTACATCGGGACGCGTGACGGCATCGAGTTCCTTGAAGATGTTTTTCTTCAATTCCAAATTTTCGATGGCGGCTTCGACAACCAAATCGGCGGCTTCCAGGTCTTTCCACGCGGTTGTCCCTTTGATGCGCGCAAGCGCGGCATCCCGATCCGTCGTGCTCAATTTACCCTTGTCCACCGCGCGTGCCATCGAACTCTGGACGCGCTCCAAACCCTTTTTGAGCAAATCGTCATTGACCTCGCGCACGACGACGTTGTACCCACACCGCGCGGCAACTTCGGCGATGCCACTCCCCATCAAACCACAACCAATGATACCGACTGTTTTGATCTCCATTGATCCCTCCTTACGCATTACGCAATACGGAATACGCAAGTATTGCGTATTGCGTATTGCGTATCACGTCACAACGCAAACGTCTCGCCCGGTTTCAATACAACGACGCGCGTCTTGGGAACGGAGCGTTTGACGCGCGCAGCGAACGATTTGGGGTCTTGGCTGATCAAATCGAACGTGTTGTAGTGCATCGGAATCAACACTTTGGGTTTGATCAACCTGACTGCGCGCAAGGCATCATCCGGACCCATCGTGAAATTGTCACCAATCGGCAACAACGCAACGTCAATGCCTTCCTCACCGATGAGTTTCATATCGTAGAACAAGCCGGTGTCGGCAGCATCGTAGATTTTGACTTTGCCCATCGTGAGAAGAAAGCCAGCGGGATTGCCCGCGTATCGTCCATCGGGGAAGGACGAACCGTGATGCGCAATCGTCAACTTGAGATGACCGAAGGGGAATTCGCGACTGCCGCCAATGTGAAGTGGATGCGCTTTGCATCCTTGCCCTTCACAGTAGGATGCGATTTCATAGTTGCTAATCACCGTTGCGCCAGTGCGCTTGGCGATGCTGACCGTATCGCCGAGATGATCACCGTGCCCATGCGAAACGAGGATGTAATCCGGCTTGACCTGCTCTGGGGAAATCGGAGCCACAGGATTGCCGGTGAGGAACGGATCGAGTAACAAGGTGTGCGTACCTGTTTCGATTTTCCAGCACGCGTGACCGTACCACGTCAGTTGAACTGCCATAGTCAACCTCCTCATAAAAATTGTGGGCAAGAAAAAGACTTGCCCAAGTGTTGATACACGCTTACTTCAATTATAGCACAAAGGAAGGGGATTTTCAAAGTTCTAAAAAAGACCTGTCAGGTCTTGGGACCTGACAGGTCAGGAATTCTAAATCCTAAGATTTACTTGGCGTCAACGAATGAGATGCCCATTCGTTGCTTCGTTGCACATTCGTCGTTGTGCTCGTCATCACGCGTTTGCAACTTGCTGCACCAGCGGACGCGTATCCACCATATTCTTTTCGAGTGCGAGCGCGTGCGGTTGCAGTCCAAACGCCAAGCCCATCAATTGCGTGATGTACAAAATCGGAATCGGCTTGTCGAGTTTCAACGCGGCTTGGCGCGCATCGAGATTGACATGACACAGTGGACACACGGTCACGACCACATCGGCGCCAACCGCGCGCGCGTTATCGAGAATACGGCGCGTGAGGTTCAACGCGATTTCGGTGCGCGTGAGTGAGAGACTGCCACCACAACAATCGGTCTTGAACGACCAATCGAGCGGTTTTGCACCTAGTTTCTCGACGACGCGTTCCATCTGCATCGGATTTTCCGGATGATTGGCGCCGGTCAGTTTGGGCGGACGTGTAAGCAAGCAACCATAGTACGCAACGACCTTGAGATCGCGCAACGGTTTCTTGACGCGTTGAGCAATCGCGTCCAAACCGACGCGTTCTTCGAACACATCGAGCAACGACTTGACTGCCACACGATCTTGGTACGCGTAACCGATGTGCGCATCCACGCGCTTTTTGAGTTCAGCATCGTGCGCAACATCGTGTTGCGCGGCTTTGAGGCGCGAGTAGCACGCCGCACACGGCGCGAGCACTTCGCGGAAACCGCTCTGCTCGACGAGCGCGAGCGTGTGCATCGGCATTGTGGTTGCCAAGAAATGATCGGTGCTGTGCGCGGGCGAACTGCCGCAACAAATCCACCCATCGGGTTCGTGCAATTCGATGCCCAGTTCCTTGAACACCGCGCGCGTCGAATGATCGAGTTCGGACGAGAGCGAGTGGAGCGAACAACCAGGATAGTAGGCGATGGTGTTTGCCTTTTGCGGGACGGGGCGCACCGAACGCGGCGGACGCACAAACGCGGGCAAGAGTTTGATCTTGCGCTTGAAGATCATCGGCACTGCCATATCCATATCTTTGAACGGCTGGCGCGTGCGCAAGTTCATCTCCGCAATCAAGCCCGGTTCGTACGCGCGTCCGAACCAGCGCGCGTAGCGCAAGAACACCTGACGGAAGAGCGCGACTTCGGGGACTTTGGATTTGATGCCGCGCCGCTTGGCTTCCATCGCGAGAAAATCGTTGATGCGCGGCAAATCAATCGAGTGTGGGCAACGCGTCACGCACGTATGACAACTGGCACACAGCCAGATCGTTTTGCTATTCAACACGCGGTCGTCTTCGCCCAGTTGCAGCGCGCGCAAAACCTGATTCGGCGTCAAATCGAATTCATCGGCAAGCGGACAACCGCTGGTGCACTTGACGCATTGATAGCACAAGTACACATTCTCGCCGAGTTCGCGCGTGATGGCTTGGGCAAGCATTTCTTTGGTTTCTACAGGCATAGCACTCCTTGTCAATGAGCCAATTTACCAATGTGCCAATGAGCCAAACGCTTCGCTCAATGAGCCAATTGCCCAATGAGCCAATGAGCCAAAATAGAGATTGGAGATTGGAGATTAGATTTGGCTCATTGGTTCATTGGCTCATTGGTTCATTTCATTGCCCCGCTTTGCCTTTCTTCGCCGTCGGTTGTGGCTTGGCGATTTTCTTTTCCTTGCGTGCCTTGCGGACAAAGACGATGCCACCGGTTGCGCCGGGCACCGCGCCTTTGACCGCGAGGAGGTTGCGCTCTTCATCAACCGATACCACTTCCAAGTTCAACACGGTGGTATTTTGGTTGCCCATTTGCCCCGCCATTCGCAAACCCTTGAGCACGCGACCGGGTGTGGTTGTGGCACCGCTCGCGCCGGGGCGGCGCAAACGATCCGATTGACCGTGCGTTTTGGGACCACCAGCAAAGTGATGGCGTTTGACGACGCCAGCGTGTCCTTTGCCTTTCGAGATACCGGACACGTCCACCAAATCGCCCACTTTGAACAGCGAGACGTTCAGTTTTTGTCCCACTTGGTAGTTGGCGATGTTACTCGTGCGTACCTCGCGCAAATATTTCAGCGGTGGCAACTGCTTGAGATGACCACGCAGGGGTTTGTTCAAGCGACGCGTTTCGCCAAAGCCCAATTGGATCGCGCTATAACCATCCTTGTCCGGCGACTTGATTTGCGTGACAAAACACGGTCCCACTTCCATCACCGTCACGGGGATGGCTTCGCCCTTGTCATTGTAAATCTGGGTCATCCCCAATTTTTTGCCGAGCAATCCTTCTGCCATAATTAGTTCCTTAGTTCGTTAGTTCAATAGTTCGATAGTCGTGATTTGATGGCTGGCTAATTGCCAAGTCTAACAACAAGCCAACTATCAAACTATTGCACTATTGCACTATTGACTAGAGTTTGATTTCGATATCCACGCCGGCGGGCAAGTTCAAGCGCATTAGCGTATCAATCGTTTTGGAGGAGGGCTCGAGAACGTCAATCAAGCGTTTGTGCGTGCGAATCTCGAATTGATCGCGCGAGTCCTTGTCAATGAACGTAGCGCGTTGCACCGTGAATCGTTCGATCTTGGTTGGCAACGGAATAGGACCGATAACCGCCGCGCCCGTGCGCTCTGCGGTCTCGACGATCTGTTTTGCCGATTGATCGAGTACGCGATGATCGTATGCTTTGAGTTGAATGCGAATTTTTTGTCGAGCCATAGTCTCCCCAATGTTCAATGAGCCAATTGCCCAATGAGCCAATGAGCCAAAAACTTTTACAGAATTCGTCGTTCATCCTTCGTCTATTTGGCTCATTGGTTCATTGGCTCATTGGTTCATTTTTATTCAATCACTTTCGTAATAATTCCCGACCCCACCGTGCGTCCACCTTCGCGAATCGCAAAGCGCGACCCTTTCTCCAACGCCACCGGCAC
>JAOACU010000246.1 GCA_026417715.1 Anaerolineae bacterium
GGCGATAGCAGAAACGAACGCGCGATTGATGCCCCAGTGATGTGCGCCCTCATTCCGATACACGTGACGCTGCTGCGGCGTGATGACCGTCAATTCGGTCGGCGTGATGCGCAAGAACAATTCGCGCGCGATCAAGTCCACGCGCGGCGGTTCGTAATCCGCCATTTCTTTGAAGAGCGCGTAGGTGCAACGCAAACTGCCGACCGCGCCGCTCGAATGTTTGAACGTGAGCGAATACGCATCCCAGTTGTGAAACTCGGCGTCGGTGTAGGCGGTGTGCGAATACGCCGCGTATACTTCGGTCACGGTGCCGCCGAAAAGTTGACACAAATCGGTGAGGTGCGTGGTTTGGTCAACCACTTGGCCGCCACCCAAATCCTTGTCACGCAACCACAGCACGGGCGGCAACGTCCACCACCATTGCGCGGCGGTAAGCGCAAGCGCGCGCCCCGCCAAAATTTCTTGCGCTTTGAGCACCGCGTTCGTGTAACGCCAATGATAGCCCACACATGTCATCACACGCGCGCGTTCGACGGCTTGGGCGATTTGGCGCGCCTCGCGCATCGTCAACGTGAGTGGTTTTTCGATGAAGAACGGCAAACCGCGTTCAGTGACCGCGATGGCGTGTTCCGCATGCACAGGCGTTGGGGTGCAAATGTACACCGCATCGAGTTGCTCGCGGTCGAGCATCGCGCGATAGTCGGTGTACGCGGTGGCATCCCATTGTGTTGCAAGCGCGTGGGCGCGCTCTGGCACAAGGTCTGTCACCGCGACAAGACGCGCTTTGGGAATCTCTTTGAGACAATTCGCGTGCACATTGCCCATTCGTCCCGCGCCAATCAAACCGAGCCGCACCGTCATCGTTCAAACCCCGCGCCGCGCCAAGCGAATCTTGTACTCGTACTGATCGCTACGATAGAACGTGGTGGTGTACTCGATGGGGCGCATTTCGGTCGTGTAAGTCAAGCGCCGACGCACGAGCAAAGGCGCGTTGCGCGCTACGCCCAACTTGCGCGCGAGGTCAGCGTCCGCGCTTGCCGCGCTGATGGATTCATCGGCTTCAACGAGCGGCGTGTGCAAACCGTTCTCGACAATTTCGTACAAAGGTACGCGGTTCAAATCGTGTTGTGCCAACTGTTCACCGATCTCGTGTGACCAATAACCACGCGCGACAGCAATCGGTTCGTTGTTGGCAAGTTGAATGCGTTCGATGAGATAGGCAGGTTGCTTGGGAGCAAGTTTGAGGGCTTGGCGAACGTCGTAGGGAGGAAGCACGGACTCGGCGCGGATAAGTTTGAACTGCGGAGTAATGTTACGGCTCTGCATCTCTTCGGCGAACGAGGTGAGGCGCGCGAGCCGCTCTTCTAACTTGGCGCGCTTGACAAACGTGCCCTTGCCCGCTTTGCGGTAAATCCAACCTTCGATCACAAGGTCACGCACGGCGCGCCGTACCGTTGTGCTACTCAATTTGTAACGGCGCATCAACTCGTGTTCGGTCGGCAGCGCGTCGCCGGGTTTGTACACGCCCTGCGCAATCTCTTCACGCAAGACTTCTTCCAGCCAGCGATAGTAGGGGGAAAAGCGCGGGATGGGCATACGGCTCTCCGTTGAGGCAAATAGTGCACTAATGCACTATTATTATACTACATCTTGCGATACCTGTCAAAATTATGTGGTGTAAAAAAGCAACGTAGGGATACGATGAAATCACATCCCTACGTTGCGTTACCTATCATTGACGCGCCCCCAGATGCCCAACAACGACTATTTCCGCTTGACGCTCTTGTCTTCTTTGTAAAACACCAGCGCGCCGTTCGACGCATCGGCAACCACCGTGTCGCCTTCGGTGAATCTGCCTTGCAACACCTCCAACGCGAGCGGATCAAGCAACAAGCGTTGAATCGTGCGCTTGAGTGGACGCGCGCCGTACGTCGGATCGTAGCCTTCGCGCACGAGCAATTCCTTTGCCGCGTCCGTCAACTCGATTTCGATCTTGCGCTCCGCCATCCGCTTGCGCACCAACTCCACCTGAATCTCGACGATGCGTTTCAGGTGTTCGCGCGTGAGTGGATGGAACAGCACAATCTCGTCAATGCGATTCAAGAACTCGGGGCGAAAGCGCGCGCGTAGCGCGTTCATTACCAAGTCGCGCGCATCGTCCACGTTGCCGTTTTGCAAGTACTCGGTGCCGACGTTGGACGTCATAATGATCACCGTGTTCTTGAAATCTACCGTGCGACCTTGCCCATCGGTCAAGCGTCCGTCGTCGAGAATTTGGAGCATCGTGTTGAACACGTCGGGATGCGCTTTTTCGATTTCATCGAACAACACGACCGAGTACGGACGACGCCGCACGGCTTCGGTGAGTTGCCCACCTTCTTCGTAGCCGACGTAACCCGGCGGCGCGCCGATGAGTCGCGCAACCGTGTGCTTTTCTTGATACTCACTCATATCAATCCGAATCATCGCGTTCTCATCGTCGAAGAGAAACTCGGCGAGAGCACGCGCCAGTTCGGTCTTGCCCACGCCCGTCGGTCCGAGAAAGATGAACGAACCGATGGGACGCTTGGGGTCTTGCAACCCGGCGCGCGCGCGACGCACCGCGTTCGCTACCGCACGAATCGCTTCGTCTTGTCCCACGACGCGCTGATGCAGTCGCTCTTCCATCTTTAACAATTTTTGGATTTCGCCTTCCATCAAGCGCGAGACAGGGATGCCCGTCCACTTGGCAACGACTTCGGCAATGTCTTCCTCGTCCACCTGATCCTTGAGCATCTTGCCCGATTTTTGAATTTCGGCGAGGCGCGCTTCGGTCTCGGCGATTTGCTTATCGAGTTTGGCAAGTTTGTCGTAGCGCAACTCTGCCGCGCGATTGTAATCGTACTGTCGTTCCGCGCGTTCGAGTTCGACTTGCACCGCGTCTTTTTCTTCCTTGAGTTTGCGCATTCGGTCAACGAGTTCTTTTTCTTGCTTCCAGCGCGCGGTCAACACATCACTCTGCTCTTTGAGTTCGGCAAGTTCTTTGTCGAGCGCGCGCAAACGTTCGCGCGATGCATCGTCTTGTTCTTTTTGCAGCGCGACGCGTTCGATTTCGAGTTGCTTGATGCGACGCGTAATCTCGTCGAGTTCCGCCGGCATCGAATCAATTTCCATTCGCAAGCGCGATGCGGCTTCGTCCACCAAGTCAATCGCCTTGTCCGGCAAAAACCGATCGGCGATGTAACGCTTGGAAAGCACCGCCGCCGCGACGAGCGCGCTGTCTTTGATCTTGACGCCGTGATGCACCTCGTAGCGTTCCTTGAGTCCGCGCAAGATGCTGATGGTGTCTTCGACGCTCGGCTCACCGACGAGCACCGGTTGAAAGCGTCGTTCGAGCGCGGCATCTTTTTCGATGTGTTTGCGATACTCGTCGAGTGTCGTCGCGCCGATGGCGTGCAATTCACCGCGCGCGAGCATCGGCTTTAACATATTGCTTGCGTCCATCGCGCCTTCCGCCGCGCCCGCGCCAACGACAGTGTGCACTTCGTCAATGAACAGAATGATTTGTCCATCCGACGCGGTGACTTCTTTGAGCACGGCTTTGAGTCGCTCTTCAAACTCGCCGCGATATTTTGCACCTGCGACGAGCGCGCCTAAATCGAGTTGGATGATGCGTTTGTTCTTGAGCGGCTCGGGCACATCACCGCGCACGATGCGTTGCGCGAGACCTTCGGCAATCGCGGTCTTGCCGACACCTGGTTCGCCAATCAACACCGGATTGTTCTTGGTGCGCCGCGACAAAATTTGCATCACGCGACGAATCTCGTCATCGCGTCCGATGACAGGATCGAGTTTGCCGCGTCGCGCAAGTTCGGTGAGATCGCGTCCGTACTTTTGCAACGCCTGATACGTCGTTTCGGGATTTTGCGATGTGACGCGTTGGTTGCCGCGAATCTGCGCGAGCGCGTGCAACACCGCGTCGCGTGTGATATTCGCACCGCGCAAGATGCGCGTGACCGCACCATCGGCATTGTCAATCAACGCGAGCCACAGGTGTTCGGTGGAAACGTATTCGTCTTTCAGGTTACTGGCTTGTTGCATTGCGTTGCTCAGCACGCGCGCCAAGCGCGGTGACACGCCGACTTGTGCCGCGCCGTACACTTTGGGCATTCGCGCAAGTTCCGCGTTGAATTGCTGGGCAAGTGCTTGCGCATTTGCGCCCAGCGCGCTGACGATTTGCGGCACCACGCCATCGCTTTGCGTGAGCAACGTCACGCCCAAGTGTTCGGGTTCGATTTGCGGGTGCTGGCTTGTTTGCGCCAGTTCCTGCGCGGCGAACACCGCCTCTTGGGCTTTTTCGGTAAGTTTGTTCATATCGAATGGCATAGATTATTCCTCCTTGCGGCGACCGACCCTTCGCTTACGCTCAGGGCAGGCTGATGACCGATGACGGATGACGGATGACCGCCGAC
>JAOACU010000247.1 GCA_026417715.1 Anaerolineae bacterium
AATAGTTGCAACAAAATGCAATCAGTTGCGGTTCAAAACCGTTGGATGCACTCATCTCACCTCCACCATTGAAACAGGAATCAAATCGGTGAACAATGCCTGCACTTTGGCAAGCACTTGGTCATCGCGATAGTGCATCAATTGAATCGCTTTGCCGGGA
This sequence comes from Anaerolineae bacterium, assembly GCA_026417715.1. Taxonomy (GTDB): domain Bacteria; phylum Chloroflexota; class Anaerolineae; order UBA4142; family UBA4142; genus VGOB01. The sequence goes on from JAOACU010000247.1 coordinate 161, forward strand.
CATTCCGCCGCGCACGTGCCACACCCCTGACACGCCGCTGGCTCGATGTACGCCGCGCCGTAAATTCCGCCAATCGCCAACTTGGTCGCATCAATGCGCGGGACGTGATACGGGCAAATGCGCACGCACGTCAAGCAACCCGTGCACTTGCTTGCATCCACCTGTGCGACCACACCGCCCGCGTGCAATTTCTCTTTCGCCAGAATCGTTGCCGCGCGCGCAGCAGCGGCTTGCGCTTGCGCGATCGCTTCGCGCGGGAACTTGGGATAGTGCGCCGCGCCTGCCACAAAAATTCCTTCGGTCGCAAAATCCACCGGGCGCAATTTCACGTGCGCTTCGAGGAACCACCCATCCATATCCACCGGCACTTTGAGCAAGTTCGCCAACTCGCGCGCATCGGCGCGCGGCGTCAGCGGCGCGGCGACGACAATCAAATCGGGATGCAGCGTCAGTTCCTCGCGCAAAATCGGCTCCCACACGCGCACACTGACCGCCGACCGCTGACCGCTGACCGCTGATGACTCCACAATCGGTGGACGCGCATCATCGTATCGAATGATAATCACACCTGCCGCGCGCGCCTCGTTGTAGATGCGTTCGCGGAAACCGTACGTGCGAATGTCTTTGGTGAGAATGGTGACACGCGCCGCAGGATTCAGTTTCTTGAGTCGCAACGCGTTCTCCAGCGATTCGGTGCAGCACAAGCGTCCACAATATTTTTCGCCGGGACCGACGCATTGGATAAACACCACCGAATTCGGAATTGCGAATTGCGCCTCCGAACTCCGAACTCCGAATTCCGCAATCATCCGCGCAAACTCACTCTGCGTCACCACACGCGAATCGCGTCCGAGTCCGTACGCATCGCCGCGCCATTCTTGCGCGCCTGTTGCGACGATGATGACACCGTGCTTGATCGTTTGCTCTTGCCCTGTCACGTGGCGCAAGCGACTGGTGAAATTCCCCACAAAGCCGCTCGTTTCGACGAGGCGCGTTTCGCGATGCACACGAATCAGCGGATTGGCGTTCACGCGCGCGATCAAATCGCGCAAGTGCGCGCCCCAATCTTCGTCGGTGTGCGCATAGTACGCGCCGAGCGCGGCAAGCCCGCCACCCAAGCGCGCGGTCTGCTCGACGAGATGCACCGGGAATCCTTGTTGCGCCAGATTCATCGCCGCCGTCATTCCCGCGAGTCCGCCACCAAGCACGAGCGCGCTGCGTTCAATCGGCATTTCGATTTTGTACAGCGGTTCGAGTCGTGACACGCGCGCCACCGACATTCGCACCAACTCTTTGGCTTTTTGCGTCGCAATGTCTTTGTCGCGTGAATGCACCCACGAACATTGATTGCGAATGTTCGCCATCTCGAACAAGTACGGATTCAAGCCCGCCATCCGAATCGAATCTTGGAAGAGTGGCTCGTGGGTGCGCGGCGTGCAACTTGCCACAACGACGCGGTTGAGATTTTGTTCTTTGACCTTCTCAGTGATGCGCGCAATCGAATCTTGCGAGCAGGTGTAAAGATTGTTCTCGGCATAGACGACGTTGGGCAAGGTCTTGGCGTACTCGGTGACAGCAGGCACATCAATATAGCCACCGATGTTCGAGCCGCAATGACAGATGAACACACCAACGCGTGGTGGTTCGCCGCGCACATCGCGTTCGGGCGGATACTCTTTGTGACGCGCGAGCGCGCCGCGCACTTGCGCAAGTAACGCCTCCGCGCTCGCCGCCGCGCCGCTGGCATCTACCACACTTTCGGGAATGTCCTTCGGTTCGACGAACGGACCTGCCGCGAAAATGCCGGCGCGCGACGTTTCGAGCGGGCGGAATGGAATCGTCTTGCAAAAACCAAAGTCGTCGAGTTGCACGCCCAATTTCGCGCCCAACGCGCGCACACTCGGCGAAATCTCCATACCGACGGAAAGCACCACAAGGTCGAATTCTTCTTCGATGAGCGAATTGCGAGTGGCGAGTGGCGAATTTGGCTCATTGGTCAATTGGCTCATTGGCTCATTGAGAGCATAGCGCACGATCAAATTGCCATTCGCCGGATTTTCCTTCACCGATGACACACGACAACGCGTGTACTTGACGCCGTAACGATCCTGCGCGCGGCGATAGTATTCCTCGTATCCTTTGCTGAACGCGCGCGCGTCCATCATAAAAATATGAATCTCGGTGCCGGGCAAATGCTCTTTGGCGATCATTGCCTCTTTGGCGGCATACATACAACAGACCGCGCTGCAATAATCGTGCTTTTGATCGCGCGAACCGATGCACTGCAAGAACGCAATCTTTTTCGCGGGCTTGTCATCCAGAGGACGAAGCACGTGCCCGTGCGTGGGACCTGACGCCGAGAGGAGTCGCTCGAATTGCAAACTGGTGACGACGTTGGGGAATCGTCCAAAGCCGTACTCTTCCGATAGTTCGGCGCGATACACTTCGTAACCCGGCGCGAGAATCACCGCACCAACTTTAATCTCTTCGATGCGTTCGACTTGATCGTGCAGAATCGCTTTGGTGCCGCACACATAGTAGCAACTCAAGCACTCGGAGCACACACCACACGCGAGACAACGCGCCGCTTCGGCTTTGGCTTCCTCTTCGGTATAGCCACGCGCCACTTCATCGAACGTGCGCACGCGCACATTCGGATCCAATGCCGACATCTTGACGCGCGGTTGAATTTTGACTTCGCCTGCTTCGACGCGTTGTTGAATTTCTGCGCGCGTCAACTTGACGACCGGCAATTCGAGTGAACGCGGTGGACGTTCGAGCGGTTGACCTTGTAAATACAAGTGAATGGATTCCGCCGCGCGATGCCCTGCGGCAACTGCTTCGATGACGAACGCCGTTCCCGTCGCCACATCGCCTGCCGCGAAAACGCCGGGGCGCGTCGCCGCGAGCGTGTTCGGATTGACTGCGATGGTGCCGCGTCGCGTAACGCCCACACCCGTATCCGGTGGGATGAACGCGAGACCAGCGGCTTGACCAATCGAGAAAACCACCACATCGCAAGGGATGACGTGTTCGCTTCCCTCGAATGTTTCGAGGTTCAGGCGTCCTTCGCTATCGAACTCCATAAACTTGACGTTGACGCATTCGACGCCAGCGACGCGTCCATTTCCATCGTCCAAGATGCGCGTGAATGAGCGCGCGGGGAAAATCTCCACGCCTTCTTCTTCGGCTTCTTCGATTTCCCAAGGATGCGCGGGCATTTTCTCGCGCGTTTCCAAGCACGCGACTTTGACTTTTTTCGCGCCCAGACGAACCGCCGTGCGCGCCACATCCATCGCTACGTTACCGCCACCGAGCACCATCACCGTACGTCCGCGAATGTCGGGCGGATTACCCAGTCGCGTGTCGCGCAAAAAGATGGTGTTGATCATCACACCATCGAGATCGGCGCCAGGGATGCGGAGTTTCTTGCCTTCGTGCGCGCCAACGGCGATGAGCACCGCGTTGAATCCCTCGTTGAACAAATCATCGAGGTTGGTGACCGGCGTGTTCAAGCGCAACTCGACGCCCAAGTCAATAATGTCTTGCACTTCGCGATCCACAATCCACGACGGCAAGCGATACTCGGGCACACCGACGCGCAACATTCCACCCGCGACCGGCAACGCCTCGAACACGGTCACGCCGTACCCTTGCTTGACCAAGTCCATCGCCGCTGTCAAGCCGCACGGACCCGCGCCGATGATGGCAACGCGTTCGGGGCGCGTGCGCGGCACCGGCTCAACAGGTTGACGCGGCTTGGCATACACCTGATCCACGATGAATCGCTTGAGGTCTTTGATGGCAATCGGTTCGTCAATCAAACTGCGATTGCATGCGGTTTCGCAGCGATGATTGCAGATGCGCCCACAAATGCCGGGGAACGGATTTTCTTCCTTGATGACACGCAACGCGTCCTCGTAGCGACCTTCGCGCACGAGAGCGACGTATCCTTGCGCGCGTGTATTCACGGGGCACGCGTCGCGACACGGCGAAATGCCGCGCTTGTCAATCGCGTACGCGCTGGGAATCGCTTGGGGATACAACCGATAAACGGCGCGGCGTTTGGACAGCCCTTCGTTGAATGAATCGGGCAAAATGATCGGACAAACTTTTTCACAGTCGCCGCAACCGACACACTTGGTCAAATCCACATAGCGCGGCTTGCGTTTGAGCGTCGCGGTGAAATTGCCGGCTTGCCCTTTCACATCGAGGACTTCGGTGTCCACCAGAATTTCGACGTTCAGGTGGCGCCCGGCTTCGACG
>JAOACU010000248.1 GCA_026417715.1 Anaerolineae bacterium
CTCACCGATATTTGCAAATGAGGCAACGATTTCCTTTCACCGATAATTATCGTGAGTCAATTCGGGTGTTTGACCAAAACCTTGTTCTGCGTTAAAATAGCCCACTGTGTTCGACAGTCTGAGCGAGAAACTCAACGCGGTCTTTAAGAAACTGAGCGGCAAGGGCAAATTGTCCGAAGCCGATGTGGATGCCGCGTTGCGTCAAGTCCGCCTAGCGCTACTCGAGGCGGACGTTAATTTCCAAGTCGTCAAAGATTTTTTGGCGCGCGTGCGCGCACGAGCCGTCGGCGAAGAGGTGATGCGTTCCCTCACGCCCGCGCAAATGGTCGTCAAGATCGTGCACGAAGAATTGATCGCGACACTCGGCACGCCCGCCAAGATTGATTTGTCTGGCGAACCGCCGCACGTTGTGATGCTCGTCGGTTTGCAAGGATCGGGCAAGACGACCACAGCGGCGAAACTCGCGTTGCACTTGCGCAAGCATCAGCAAAAGCCACTGCTCGTCGCCGCCGATACACGACGCCCAGCGGCGATTCAACAACTGCAAACACTCGGCAAGCAACTCGATATTCCCGTTCATTCCGAACCGAGCAGTGTGCCACCACCGACGATTTGCGCGAACGCGGTCAAGCGCGCGAGTGACGGCGCGTACAGCGTCGTCCTGCTCGATACGGCTGGTCGCTTGCACATTGACGATGAGTTGATGCGCGAACTCGAAGAGATCAAAGCGCGCGTGCATCCGCAAGAAGTGCTCTTGGTGGTGGATGCAATGACCGGGCAAGAAGCCGTGCGCGTGGCAAACGAGTTCAATCGGCGCGTCGGCTTGACCGGTTTGATTCTCACCAAGATTGACGGCGATGCGCGCGGTGGCGCGGCACTGTCGGCGCGCGCGGTCACTGGCGTCCCCATCAAGTTTCTGGGCGTCGGCGAAAAAGTGGACGCGCTCGAAGCGTTCCATCCCGATCGTTTGGCATCGCGCATTCTGGGAATGGGCGATGTGCTCACGCTCATCGAAAAAGCACAAGAGGCGATTGACCAAGAGACCGCGCAAAAAGCCGCGCAGAAATTACTCAGCGCGCAATTTACGTTCGAGGATTTTCTCGAACAGTTGCAAGCGATCAAAAAGATGGGACCACTGTCGCAACTTTTGGGAATGGTGCCGGGTTTGAGTCAAATGACCAAAGACTTGCCCGCCGATATAACCGACAAGCAATTCAAGCGCATCGAAGCGATCATCAATTCGATGACGCGCGAAGAGCGACAACACCCGGAAATCCTGAATGGTTCACGCCGCAAACGCATCGCGCTGGGCAGTGGCACGACGGTTCAAGAAGTCAATCAACTCGTCAGTCAATTCAAGCAAATGCAACGGATGATGCACCAACTCAAAAGTGGCAGAGGACGCGGGATGTTCCCCGGCCTTGGAATCTAAAGTATTCAGTGTTCAGTGTTCAGTATTCAGTATTCAGTCTGAACACTGAATACTGAACACTGTCTTACTGAATACTGTCTTACTGAACACTGAACACTGTCTTACTGAACACTGAACACTATCTCACTGAATACTGAACCACAAGGAGTCTTATGGCTGTAAAAATTCGTTTGGCTCGGATGGGTGCCAAGAAACAACCATCGTATCGTATCGTTGTGGCGGACGCGCGTACTCGGCGCGATGGTCGTATCATCGAAAGACTTGGGCACTATGATCCACGCACCGAACCGCCAACGGTCGTGTTGAACGAAGAGCGTACCAAGTATTGGCTGAGTGTCGGCGCGCAGCCCACCGAGGCATTGGGTCCGATTCTGAAACGCGCGGGCATCACGGACAAGTATGTCAAGACGCGCGCCGCGCGCAAACCCAAATCCGCTCAAGCCGAAAAACCAGCGGCATAGCACACTGTCACACTGTCACACTGTCACACTGTCATACTGTCACACTGTGACACTGTCGCACTGATTCACTGACCGACAGGAGAACAATGGACCTCGCGGGTCTCGTCGAATACATCGCCAAGCACCTTGTGGCTGACCCACAGCAAGTTTCGGTGAAGGTGATCGAGAATCCACATTCGATTACGCTGGAATTGCGCGTGGCGCCAGAGGACACAGGGCGCGTCATCGGCAAGAATGGACGCATCGCCAACGCGATGCGTACGCTCGTGCGCGTCGCCGCCGCGCGCGAAAACAAGCGCGTCAATTTGGAAATCGTCTAAAGTATGAATTCAGAAGTATGAAGGATGAATTGGGCAAAGCAGTTTCCTACTTCATCCTTCCTACTTCATACTTTTACCATGCAACCTCCCCGCTATCTCATCATCGGTCGCGTGCTCAAGCCGTTAGGTGTGCGCGGCGAACTCAAAGTCGAAATCCTCACCGAATTTCCCGAACGTTTCGCGTCGCTTCGCCAAGTGTTTCTTGGTGACGACGCGAAATCGTTTACGGTCGAATCGGCGCGCGCGCTCGATGCACACACCGCGCGCCTCAAACTGGTTGGCATTGATACACCCGAAGCGGCAGCGACACTACGCCATCAACTTGTGTACGTCGCGCGCGAAGATGCCGTGCCCTTGCCACCGAATCGCGTCTACCTCTACCAAACCATCGGCTTGCGCGTCAAGACCACCGATGGCATTGTGCTGGGTCAGGTGACTGATGTGCTTGACACGCGCGCGAACGATGTGTATATTGTCCACGACGGCACACGCGAAATTCTCCTCCCCGCGATTCCCCAAGTCATCAAGGAAATCAACGTCGAACGCGGTGAGATGATTGTCGAGTTGATGGATGGGTTAGTTGAATAGTTTGATAGTGCGATAGTGCAATAGTTCGATAGTTCAATAGTTCGATAGTTTGATGGTGCAAGGAGCAAACAACTATCGCACTAACCAACTATTGCACTAACCAACTATTGCACTATTGCACTAACAGGAAAAAATCGTGACTGACGCGCGCTATTGGATTGCTTTCAACCTTGTTCCCCAAATTGGTCCTGTCAAAGTGCAGCGACTTCTCCAACACTTTGGCGATTTGGAAACGGCGTGGCACGCCAACGCGTTCGATTTGCACGCGGCAGGGCTGGACAAGCGCGCGCTCGAAAATCTCCTCACTGCGCGTCAACAGATTAACCTCGACGCGGAACTGGAAAAGATTGTGCGCGCGGGTGTGCGCGTGTTGACCCTCGACGATCCCAACTATCCCCGTCTCTTGCGTCAAATTGATAACGCCCCGTTTGTGCTCTACGTCAAAGGCGAAATTTTGCCCGAGGACGATTGGGCAATTGCCGTTGTGGGCACGCGCCGCGCGACTGCCTACGGACGCGAAGCCACGCGTGTCATCGTCACCGATTTGGCGCGCAGTCGTGTCACGATTGTCAGTGGACTGGCGCGCGGAATTGACGCGGAGGCACATCGCACCGCGCTCGATGCGGGTGGGCGCACTATCGCCGTGTTGGGATGCGGTCTTGACGTTGTCTATCCACCCGAACACAAAAAACTTGCTGAGCAAATCATCGCGCGTGGCGCGCTCGTCAGCGAGTATCCACTTGGCACGCAACCCGAGGCAAGCAACTTTCCGCCGCGCAATCGCATCATCAGTGGTTTGTCGCTCGGCACACTCATCGTCGAAGGCGATAGTGTCACGGGCGCGCGCATCACTATCGAATACGCGTTGGAGCAAGGACGCGAAACGTTCGCGGTGCCAGGCAATATTTTTCATCGCACTAGTCAAGGCACTAACAAAATGATTCAACGCGGCGAAGCGAAACTCGTCACGTGCGCGATGGACATCTTGGAAGAATTGAACTTGACGATCATCGAACAACACCAAGAAGCGCGCGCCGTGTTACCCGCTAACGAAACCGAATCTACTTTGCTCAAGCACTTGTCCGCTGAACCGATACACATTGACGATTTGACGCGCGTTACGCAACTTCCTGCCGCGACCGTTTCCAGCACTTTGACGTTGATGGAACTCAAGGGAATGGTGCGCCAAGTCGGCGGGATGAATTACATTGCCGCGCGCGAAGCGTCCGCAGAATATCAGACGAGAGACGAATGACGAAGGACGAATGCCTTCGTCTTTCGTCTTCCGTCCTTCGTCTATCGAGGAGATATGCCTAACAAGAAACACACACACTCGATCTACGCCCTCATCCTTGCGGGTGGCACAGGCACACGTCTCTGGCCCCGCAGTCGTCGCAACTGTCCCAAGCAACTGTTGCCACTGATTTCCCAGCGCACGATGTTGCAAGAGACCGTAGATCGCATTCTGCCGATTATCCCTGCCGAACGCATCTTTATCGCGACGAATGAAGATTTTGCACCGATGGTGCGCGCGCAATTGCCGATGCTCCCGCGCGCGAACATCATTCGTGAACCGTCAGGACGCGGCACCGCGCCATGCATCGGCTTGGGGGGATTGTACATC
>JAOACU010000249.1 GCA_026417715.1 Anaerolineae bacterium
CCGACAAAGGTGCCGACAAGAAAATTATCGAACTGCAACAAGAGCGCGGTGGCAATCGCACCGATGCTCATCACCGCGCCGTAGCGCAACATCCAGCGTGCGAGATCGCAGTCAAAAACGTTCCGTGTCATTTCGATAAGCCACACCGCCGCGCGGGCGGTGTGTTCGTCGTCAGAAACTTGCGCGCGTTGGTTTGTAGTGGGCGATTCATCGCCTTTGTGTGCCATAAATGGCGCGACTACGAATGCCAAGTTTCTGAGTAGCAAAGTGAGAAATCTCGTTTGGGTGTGAGCGAGATTTCTCGCGGCGAAAGGCGTCGCTCGAAATGACGGCTCACGCGCGCGCGTCATTCGCCGATATGCCCACCAAAAACCGAGCGCGCCGATGAGCGCGTTCACTGCGACCTGCCCCCACAGTGCCCAGTACGCGAATCCCGTAAGCGCGAGCACGAGCGCGGCGACGTACGAAACGAAGAGCGCGCTCGTGACGACGATGGTGGAGCGCGCGAACGCGAGTTCTTTTTCGAGCGCGGCGCGCGCGCTGATCCCCATCGCTTCGATGATAAGCGCGCTGGCGAGTGCGATCATCAAAGGTGCGGTCGCCGCAGGATAATTCAACTGCGCGACGACGAGCGCGGCAAGCGTCGTCAGCGCGAGCGTGGCGAGCGACGCGGCGACTTGCAACACGAAATGCGTCGCGAACAACGCGTCGGTCGTTGGTTGGCGATGGACGAACGCGTACTCCAGTCCCAGTTTGCCGCGCACATCGAACAGCGTGAAAAAGAACATCGCGAGCGCAAAAATGCCAAAATGTTCAGGGTCGAGTAGGCGCGCGATGAGAATGCCATAGACGATCCCCATCGCCATATTGGCGTAGGAACTGACGAGGACGAATGCGGTAGCGCGGACGGCGCGCGTTGCCACGCTCATTGCGCGTGCTCCATCGCCACGCGCTCGTAGAATGCTACCAGACGCGCGCGGTAATCGTCCCATGTGAACGATTCGACGCGCACGCGCGCGGCGCGGCTCATTCGCGCGCGCAACGCGTCATCGCCGCGCAAGCGTTCTAGACGATCACAGAGCGCGTCCACATCACGAATCGGTACGATGAAACCTTCTTCGCCATCGCGCGCGACGGAACCCGCGTTCGGCGTAGTGACAAGCGGCAAACCCGCTGCCATCGCTTCGTACGTGACAAGCGCGCTCCCCTCTTGGATGCTCGGAAAGACAAACACATCGCACTGTTGCATCAAGCGCGCGAGTTCGTTGGTGTGAGGAATGAAACGCACGTTGAGCAAATCGTTCCAACGCGCGCGAATCAGGACAAAATCGGGTGCTAGCGCGCCAACGATCCACAGTTCCGCGTCGCGCCATTGCAAACGCCGCCAAGCGTCAAGCAAGTAAGGTACGCCTTTGTTGATAGAAACAGTGCCGGCGAACATTGCGCGAAAAGGACGCGCGCGCGTCGAATCGGTGGGCACAAAGCGCGTTAGGACAACGCCAAAAGGAATCTCGATGAGTTTGTACGCGGGGATGCCTGCCGCGAGCATCGTCTCGCGCGCAAATGGGCTGGGAACAGTGATGTAATCGGCTTGCGCGAATTCTTGGAGCATCCGTGCATAATTCCAAGTTGGAAATTTCAGCGGTACATTCCAGCGTGCATACTCTTCACGCATCAAGCGTGTTTGTGTGGCGGGATGTGTGGAGGCGCGTTCGACGATCGTTAGCATTCCGCGCGTGCGGGCGCGTTGCAACGAATGCAGACACATTCCGTTCCAGCCGTGAAAAATATGCGCGGTGGGTAATCGCGCGGCGACCCAGAAATCGAAGAGCGTGTTTTCGAGGTAAGCGAGGAGCGCGGTGGAATCTTTGGCGGCGAGATACTTGATGCCGCGACCGATGATGCCCCATTGTCGAATGAGCGCGCGCGGAATCGTCGTCTGCGCGTTCGAGTTGACGAAGAGGCGCACGAGGTATCCCGCGCGATGAATCCCCACCACAGCGTTGTATGCTATCCAACCGATTCCGCTGCCACCGAATTTGGCATCAATGCTGTAAACGATTCTCACGGTCGTTTGGATCGGCGCTTTCGAGTCACGCGGTACGAGGTGCGATGTTCACGCACGGCTTGGTCATCGGCAGTACGTTCTAGGTATTCAACGATGGCGCGTGCGAATTTATCGAAATCACCCAGACGTTTTTTCAAGATGCCATAGACAATCGCATTGTCAATTTTGGCATACTCGTGTACTAGCAAGTTACGAAAGCGCGCCATATCTTGAAGCCGCGCGCATAATGTTTGCGGGATGATCCCTTCCTCGCCCAAAATGGAAAACACGTCTTGATTATCTTGGGGAAAGCGGAAACGTTCTTGCGCAATGATCCGTTTACCAATGTCCAAGCATGCTTCGATAGCCGTTTGTAACAGACGCTCAGTGGCTTTGTGAATCAGAAAATTGCGATCGTACTCTTGAAAGTTAGCGGCGGGAATTTGTAACAACTGCGCTTGGTATTGTCGGAGCAGTTCGAGCCGCACCACGATGGCTTCGTCTTCGCCCAAAGTTGCCCTCCTTGATTTCTTGAAACAGATGCCGTTTAAAAAACTCGCGCAGTGGTTGGGTGTCTAGATAGGTGGACATCGCGCGCACTTCAAATTCGATGCGTTCGTGTGGGTGGCGCGCGTAGAGGAGTTGTCCATAGCGCAGTACCTGAGCCACAAACACCGGCGAGACGCAATGCAACGAGCGCACGTCAATCGTACGAGTGGCAAAGCACGAGAGATCGCCCACGATGTCCCTTTCGCGTTGGAGACGCTGTTCGGCGTTTAGTCGCGCGTCGAACAGCACAGCGATATCCACATCACTTTGTGGGCGCGCGCTGCCCTTGGCGACCGAGCCAAAGAGGTACGCAACGACCACATCGGGTTGTGTCGCGAAATAGCGCGCCAGCCCTGCGTAATCAACCTGCGGCGCGCGTGCACGTTTGATTTTCGTCCTTCGTCTTTCGTCCTTCGTCATCCGTCGTTCGTCCCTTCGAGCATCGCATTGATGCGCGCGACGACCATCTCAATCGCAATGGTGTTGAAACCGCCTTCGGGGATGATCACGTCCGCGTAACGTTTGCTCGGCTCGACGAATTCAAGGTGCATCGGGCGCACTGTTTCAAGATACTGCGCGATGACCGATTCGACCGTGCGTCCGCGTTCCGTGATGTCGCGTTGCAAACGACGCAGAAAACGCAAATCCGCATCCGTGTCCACGTAAATTTTAATGTCGAACATTTCGCGCAGGATACGATCCGCAAAAATCAAAATTCCTTCGACGAGAATGACCGTGCGCGGTTCGACGCGACGCGTTTCGGCTTTACGCACGTGTTGCGCAAAATCGTACTGCGGCATTTCGATTGCGCGTCCTGCGCGCAGTTGCTTGAGATGCTCGATCAGCAAATCGGTTTCGAGCGAATCGGGATGATCATAGTTGATGCGTGCGCGTTCTTCAATCGGCAACGCACTGCGATCGCGATAGTACGCATCGTGTTGTAGGTATGCGATGCGATCGCGTCCGACGCGATCGAGAATCGCTTGCGAAACCGTCGTCTTGCCAGAGCCGGAACCACCAGCAACGCCAATCAAGAGACAGGGCATAGTTCTATCACGTGTTGCGTTTTCGTTGCACCAGTCGCTCGCCAAACCGACGCTCGGTCCCTGCGCGCAGGCGTTGAATGTTCGGAATATGAACGATGATGATGATGACGCTGAGAACAAGGTTGAGCAGGAGATAACTCCAAGGTGCGTCGCCGCGCCACACAAAGAACAACATCACGAAAGGTGAAACGATCGCCGTTGTCAGCGACGCGACCGATGCATAACGCACGATGATGAGAATCAAGATGATCGGCACGATGAGGATGAGAACGAGTGGAGGAAAGAGTGCGAGCATCGCGCCTGCGCTCGTGGCGACCCCTGCGCCGCCGCGCCCTTGCTGTGCGATGCGCTGAATCCAACCCAACGGTGGCGGCGCAAACGTGACGCGCGGATCGGGCTTGGCAAGCATCGCAATAAATACCGACCAGTTGTGTCCCAACAATGCGCCCACGACGGCAAGTGTATGCGCATCGCGCGCGTCAGGAAACAGCGCGCGCGAAATCATCACGGGTAGAACACCTTTGAGTACATCGCCAATCACAGTGAGCGTAAACGCTGTCCATCCTGCCGTACGCAAAACATTCGTGCCACCAGTGCGCCCACTTCCGTGTTTACGTACGTCAATGTTCCACATCCGTCCCACAAAATAGCCGGTCGGAAACGCGCCAAAGAGATAACCGAGCAGCGCGCAGGTCAGCGCAATGAGCACAAATTCCATTCAACTCCCTCCTCGATGCAATACGCAATACGTAGTATTTCGTACTGCGTCTGTCTCTTA
>JAOACU010000250.1 GCA_026417715.1 Anaerolineae bacterium
AGACAGCACCAAGACACACTTGCCGCACTGGATACACAACTTTTCGTCCCACACGGGAATATCAATCGCGATGTTGCGTTTCTCCCATTTTGTTGTGGCGACAGGGAACGTGCCATCCACCGGCACTTTGCTGACCGGCAACGTATCGCCTTTGCCTGCGATAATCGGCGCGAGTACTTCGCGCACGAATTCGGGTGCTTCGTCGGGCACCGGCGGTCGCAAATCAAAAGGGCTGGTGATTTGATTGGGGTACTTGACCTCGAACAGATTATCGAGCGCGGCATCCACAGCGGCAAAGTTTTTCTGCACGACGGCTTCGCCGCGTTTGCCATACGTTTTTTCGATGGCGTGTTTGATTTCAGCGATTGCCTGATCGCGCGGGAGCACACCACTAATCGCGAAAAAGCACGTCTGCATAATCGTGTTGATGCGTTCGCCCATCCCCGTTTCTTTGGCGACCTTGACCGCATCAATCACATAGAACTTTAATTGTTTTTCGATGATTTGCTTTTGCATCGTGCGCGGCAAATGATCCCACACTTTGTCGGGTCCGAAAGGCGCGTTGAGGAGAAAGACTGCGCCCGGTTCCGCCGCGCTCAACATATCGTAACGCTCGACGAAACTGAATTGGTGGCACGCCACAAAGTTTGCCGAACTGATGAGGTACGATGAACGAATCGGTCGCGGTCCAAAGCGCAAGTGTGAGGTGGTCATTTGACCCGATTTCTTGGAATCGTACACAAAGTATCCTTGCGCATAGTTCGGCGTATCCTCACCGATGATCTTGATCGAGTTTTTGTTCGCGCCGACCGTGCCATCCGCGCCCAAACCGTAAAAGAGCGCGCGCACCACATCCTTGCTTTCGGTCGAGAACGTCGGATCGTACGACAAACTGGTGTGCGTCACATCGTCGGTGATGCCGATGGTAAAGTGATTCTTGGGTTGTTCTTTCTTCAGTTCGTCGAAGATCGCTTTGACCATCGCGGGTGTGAATTCTTTGGATGCCAAGCCATAACGCCCACCGATGACACGAAGCGGTTGTCCGTTGGGTGCGCGTCGTCCCGTTTCGGCGAGCGCGGTGAGCACATCTTCGTACAACGGTTCGCCTGCCGCGCCAGGTTCTTTGGTGCGATCCATCACCGCGAGGGCTTGGACGGTCGGTGGTAACGCTTGAACGAAATGCGACACCGAGAAGGGACGATACAAGTGCACCTTGAGCACGCCGACTTTTTCACCGCGCGCGGTCAGATACTCGACCGTCTCGTGCGCGACTTCGCCACCTGAACACATAATCACGATGACGCGTTCCGCATCGGGCGCGCCGACGTAATCGAACAGGTGATATTGTCGTCCGACGAGTCGCGCGAACTTGTCCATCGTCTTTTGAACGATTTCCGGCGTCTTGAGGTAGAACGGGTTGACCGCCTCGCGTCCTTGAAAGTACACGTCGGGATTTTGCGCCGTGCCGCGCAGAACCGGCTTGTCGGGTGTCATTGCGCGCGCGCGATGCGCGTACACCAGTTCGGGGTCAATCATCGCGCGAATGTCGTCTTGGGTCAATTGCTCGACTTTCATCACTTCGGCGGAGGTGCGAAAGCCATCGAAAAAGTGCAAAAAGGGTACGCGCGCTTCGAGTGTCGCCGCGTGCGCAATCATCGCCAAGTCCATCACTTCTTGCACCGAACCCGAAGCGAGCAGCGCGAATCCGGTTTGACGCACCGACATCACGTCGCTGTGGTCACCGAAAATCGAAAGCGCGTGGCAAGCCAGCGCGCGCGCGCTGACGTGAAACACGGTGGGGGTCAGTTCGCCGGCGATTTTGTACATATTCGGAATCATCAACAGCAAACCTTGACTCGCCGTAAACGTCGTGCAGAGCGAGCCGGTTTGTAGCGCGCCGTGCACTGCGCCTGCCGCGCCGCCTTCACTTTGCATTTCGACAACGAGCGGCACCGTGCCCCAAATGTTGGTCTTGCCTTCGGCAGACCATTGATCCGCCCATTCGCCCATCGTGGACGATGGTGTGATGGGATAAATTGCAATCACTTCGCTAACCGAGTGCGCGATGTAAGCCGCCGCTTCATTCGCGTCTAAGGTCACCATTTGTCTTGCCATTGTTATCCTCTCGATTCAAAAATAAGTATCAATGCCCAACACTTCGTTATATTTTATTGTGTGCGAGTACGCATTCGGTCAAAAATCTGTCCAAATCACGTTCCCACATACTTGGCGTAGAGTCCGCGCGCGACCGTCACATCGTCCGTGCCTTGAATGATTGCACGCGCATCCGGAAAAATTGTCAATTGATAATTGTCAATTGACAATTTCAAAAGGTACTCGTTCAGCGAGACCTTGCCCACGCCGCGCCATCGTTCCGCGAGCGCGCGCAAGTCGAGTGTGTGTCCACGTCCGGGATTGACTTGCACGGCGTTGCGTCCGCACAAAAACGCAGTCATCGTTTCGGCGCGCGCGCCTTCGAGATACTCGAAACGATTTTGTACGCACGTGGGACAGTCAGCGCGGCGCGCGACTGTGAACGCTTGGAACGAATTGTCCCACACGTCAACGTGGATGATGCCCGCGTTGCGCGTTCCTGCACCGGCGATGAACTTGATTGCCTCTGCGCTGGCGATGCTTGCGACGACGTTGACAATCGGCGGTAGAATGCCGGCGGTGTCGCACGTCGGCAGAGTGCCGGGCGTGGGCGGCTGAGTGAACACACAGCGCAAACACGCCGTTTCGCGCGGCACAATCGTCATCGTCATTCCGTAACTGGCGACCGCGCCGGCGTAGATCCAAGGAATCGAATGTTTGACGCACGCGTCGTTGATGACAAAGCGCGTCTCAAAGTTATCCGTGCCGTCCATCACGAGCGTCGCGCCGGCGATCAGGTCTTCGATGTTCTCAGCATTCACATCAGTCACTTGGCTTTCAATGCGAATCGAAGAATTAGCGCGGCGCAATTTTTCAGCGGCAGCGATCGCTTTGGGCACACCGCGCGCGGCATCGTCTTCGTCGAACAAAATTTGGCGTTGCAAATTCTTCAGTTCAACGAAATCGCGATCCACGAGCACGAGTGTGCCCACACCTGCGCGCGCGAGTGTGTTCGCCATCACATTGCCATTCGCCCCGCAACCGATAACGACAACGCGCGCGGCGAGCAACCGTTCTTGCCCCGTAACGCCAAACGGCGCGAACAGTGTTTGACGCATGTAACGTTCGCGTTGGTGTTCGTTCATTGTTCGGATTATAAATCGGTTTGGGGGAAAGGGCAAAATTACGCAATACGCAGCACGTATTACGTATCACGTATTGCGTATCGCGTATTGCGTGATGCGTGAGGCGTGAGGCGTGAGACGTGAAGCGTGAGGCGTGAGGCGTGAGACGTGAGGGTGACGCGTTGCGTGGGGTGGGGGAGTGTGATATAATGTGAGCGGGAAATTAGAAAATGCTCTTGCAGGAACTTGATCTACCAATTCAAGAAATCAAAAAATTGTGTCAACGCTATCGCGTGCGCGAACTTGCTTTGTTCGGGTCGGTATTGCGTGAGGATTTTAATGAGGCAAGCGACATTGATCTATTGGTAGAGTTTGAACCCGACGCGCGCGTGAGTTTTCTCACACTTGCTAAAATGCAACGTGAACTTTCGACTATGTTGCATCGTCGTGTAGATTTGGTTCCCAAAAATGGTCTCAAGCCGCGCATCCGTGAGAACGTGCTGAACAACGCTAAGGTGATTTATGCGACGTGAAGAGTTATACCTTGCTGACATCGTAGAAGCCGCAGAGGCGATTGAACGTTTTTTGGATGGTGTGACGAAGGAAAATTTTTTGTACAATGATTTGTTGCGGAGCGCTGTTCTACACAAGTTGACGATCATTGGTGAAGCAGTGGCACACTTGTCCTCAGATTTTCGAGAACGCCATCCTGAGATCGAGTGGTCGGATATTGTTGGCTTTCGGAACATTGCTATCCATTCTTATTTCTCGGTAGATTGGAATATCGTTTGGACAACAGCCACCGAAGATGTACCGCAACTGCGCGAGTACGTGGTTCGTATCATTGACACCGAATATCCTCCCCGAACACATCTAGAGGAATAGGTATGTCCACTCTTCTCCTCCAACACGCCGATATACTCGTAACGATGGACACGACGCGCCGCGAGATTCGCGATGGCGCGCTTTTCGTTCGTGATAATGTCATCGAGCAAGTTGGCGCGACAAGTGAATTACCTTCCACTGCTGACCGCGTGATTGATGCGCGCGGGATGGTGGTTCTGCCCGGTCTTGTCAACACGCATCACCATCTTTACCAAACGTTGACGCGCGCGCTTCCCGCTGCGCAAGATGCCGATTTGTTCCACTGGCTCAAAACACTCTATCCGATTTGGGCAGAACTCACGCCCGAGGCAGTGT
>JAOACU010000025.1 GCA_026417715.1 Anaerolineae bacterium
GCTGAACAACTTGCTCAAGCCGCGCAGGATGCAGAACAAGCCATAAAGATTTTTGAACAAATTGTAGAGCCCGCCCGTATGGTTGAAGCGTTAATCGAGAAAGGTTGCGCCTATCGCGATTGGGTCAAATTCCTCCGAGAAAAGAGTACTTGGGAAGAAAAGGAAACTGTTCCCGATTGGTCTCCTCAACTAGAGCAGAGTCGGGACGCGTTCGAGCAAGCCCAGCAAGTGGCTGAACAGCATAACTTGCATTATCTACGCGTCGACGCACTCGTGAATCTGGCTTGGTTGTACTACTATGCGGGTCAGGAGAACAATGCCTCCCAAGCACTTGAACGGGCTGATGCGCTAATCCCGTCAGAGTACCCAATCAAGCCGTACCGACGAGGTTTGGGAGGCCCACCCATCATTGATGAAAAAGAAGCGGTTATTCCGTTTCTCACTCAATTAGGGAAAATGGAACTTTTGCGTGGACAGATTGCATTTAATCGCTACGCCCAAAGTCGTGATGCTGGTGCGCTAAAAGATGCAATCAGGCATTACACTTTGGCGATGGCTTATGATACGCAATTCAGGACGCAAGAATTCCGTGATTTACGCCGCGCCAAGGATCGTATGTACGAACGTCTCAAGGTGCTCAACGCTAACGAAATGCTGACTGTTTACAACACAGTCGAAGAAACCGAGCGCGACTTTCACCTTGGCACTTCGGCGATGCGTGACTTTCTCAAACGAAACTTTGGTTCAAGAGATGACTTTATCGGTGGTTGATCTCGGAATTCGCCCATACACTCTCTCTGATCGCATGTCTTTGCTTGAAACCATCAACTCCGTCTGCGCTGAAGGACGCTGGATGGAGACACAGCGGTATGAGCCAACGCCTGCCTGGGAACACGCGCTTGCTACTCCAGATTGCACTTGTCATTTGCTTCTAGTGGTTGACGATGGTAGTCGTATTGTCGGTTGGTGTCGCGTGTTCCCAGGTAACGTCTCGAACCTCGAAGCGGGACTAGGAATTGGATTATTACCAGAATATCGCAGTCGCGGCATTGGAACGATACTAGTTCAAAAATCTATAGACTGGGCGCGAGAATGCGGTTTGCACCAAATACGTTTACGTGTTCGTTATGACAATGTGTATGCGCTTCGTTTGTTTGCCAAAGTTGGTTTTGTCTCTGTTTCACAGTCAGAAAATGTTTGGTTAGAAATGGTGCTTATGTTGGAAAATGAGATACTACTGCTAGTGGTTTGATCCCTGATACTCCACAACAGGTTGTAGTACAGAAAATCCAAACACTACCTTGAGATTGGTTGCGGATTCCTTGTGCAAAAGAACAAAAAAGGTGGTATAATTTATATCAGTGGTACCGCCTTGTTGTAAGGAGCCGCAACTATGGATACCTCTGACTCAGTACCGCTAATCCTCCGCTTGTCTTCTTCTGATGACATCGTAGAGTCTGATTGTGCTTGTGCCTCTGACTTTGCCCAGTTCCTCTTTCAAGTGTCTGGTCTGCAACAAGAATCCGATTGCGCCTGCGCCGATTTTCACATCGCCGACAACGACTGCGCCTGCGCTGATGACAACGGTGCACACATTCCGCACGCGCTAGACAACACCATCGCTTGGCAGCGCGCGCCCGCGCTCTACCGCGCGCCACTCGTGGGCGACTATGAACTCGCGCTCAATTCATTTGCGACTGGGTTGGTGGTGCTCAACGCGCCCGCGCGCCGTGTGCTTGATGCGTTTGCACAACCGCGCACCTTGCCCCAAGCCCTTGCCGCGCTCGATTGGTTCGCGCACGCCTACGCCACGCGCGCCGCGCGCGAGTTTGCCGCGCTGGGTTTGCTGCGTCCTGTGGGAGTGTCCAACATCCCCACTCATACGCAACCGCGCACGCTGACGGCGTGGCTACACATCACGAATGCGTGCAACCTGCGTTGTGCGTACTGCTACGTGGACAAGACAAACGAAGCGATGGACGAGCGTACTGGTATTGCCGCAGTGGACGCGATTTTCCATTCGGCACAAGCGCACGGATTTCGCGCGGTCAAACTCAAATACGCGGGTGGCGAACCGTCACTGAACTTTGCGCTCGTGATGAAACTCCACGCGCACGCGCGTCACCTTGCCGATTCGTCTGGGCTAGAGTTGCGCGAAGTGATTCTGAGCAACGGCGTCGCGCTCACCGATGCGATGCTCGACGCAATTCGCGATGCGCGCATCCGCCTGATGCTTTCGCTCGATGGTATCGGCGCGACGAACGACGCGCAACGCGCCAGCGCCGATGGACGCGGCAGTTACGCGCGCATCGTACATACGATTGACCGCGCGCTGGCGCGTGGCATCACACCGCATCTTTCGATTACGGTCACCGCACGGAACGCCAATCATCTTGCCGAGACGGTTGCATTCGCGCTCGAACGCGAATTGCCATTCAATCTCAACTTTGTTCGCGGGTCAGGCGTATCGAACGCGACGTTGATTCGAGGCGTGCGTGCAGCGTTGGCTGTCATCGAAAATAATCTACCCAAGCACAGTTTGCTTGGGGTGCTCGATCTCGCGCGCTTGGATCAACCACACGCGTACACGTGTGGTGTTGGACACTCGTACGTGGTGATAGATCATCGTGGACGCATCGCGCGTTGTCATACGAACCTTGCGCGCACAGTTGGCGATGTACGGCACGACGATCCACTGCTGGCTATTCAGAGCGCGCGCGGCGACTTTGAAAACGTCTCTGTGGAACAAAAAGATGGATGTCGGGAGTGCACGTGGCGGTACTGGTGCGCGGGAGGATGTCCACTCTTGTCACTCAAGACAACAGGACAGAGTAACGCGCCATCACCATACTGCGAGGCATACAAGGCATTGTACCCAGAACTCGTGCGGTTAGAAGGTTTGCGGCTACTGCGATGGCAACATAACTGAATCACTGATGTTAGGCACGCGTAGGACAAGTTTGCGAACTTGTCCTACCTTTCACGCCAAATTTAGTCCCTTGCCTAAAGTGAATGAATCAGTTGGACGACCTGATAACAAGGGGAAAAGCACAGTGCTTTTCCCCTTGTTTATTCGTTCGGTACTGATTGAAGCGAATTTTCAATCTGTAAGCCAGACGCGAGATAGACGTGGGATGTGTGCAAGATACTTACAAGCCCAAGACAAGCCAACCCCAAACTAAGCGAAAGATTGGCAAGTGGCAAAGTATCATATACTACAAGTGGATGCAAACAGAGATCGTTTGCGTCCCAGGAGGAGGATAAAATGATGTACGGAAACCCAATCCCCAACCCAACTGCTGGAGCCGCTAAAGCCATTGTGATCTTTCTACTGGTCATCGTCGTCGGCACGGCGATACTTACCCTCGCCGCTTCGGGTAATCTCGGTCCAGAAGCAGTGGCGCGCGCCAAACGCATCGAAACGCAAACCGAAATCGAGAAAGAAAAGGAACTTGCCGCACTGCAATACCAAAGAGCAGAACAGCAACAGAAACTTGAACAAGCCGCACGCGATTTTGAACTCTGGCTAATGCTCAAAGAATGGAGCACGCGTGTGCTGGTTATTGGTGTGACGGCTGGCTTGGCGTTAGCGGCAATCATCCTTGCGAGCGGTAAATCGTATCAGTGGATCGTGCAGGCGCAAAGCGCGCGCAGCGCGGCGGTAGTTCAGGTTACACCGACCATCACGGCTCAACCCACTCAGCCATCTGTTCCCGAAGTTGTGCGTGCACGCGAAATTTATACCCTGCTCTCAAAAATTGACACGCGCCTTGAAACGCTCGAACACCAATTCGCCAACACCCAATCCCAAGTGATGGCAACGCAACGCCGTCTCGAACAACTGGAAATTCACGGCAACGGTTCGGATCCCAACAAAATCATTCCTTTCAAGAGCGCGGTAGGGTAAAGGAGGCGCGCTGTGAATGACACAATCCTGATCAACACAA
The DNA here is from genome assembly GCA_026417715.1 of Anaerolineae bacterium. Classification (GTDB taxonomy): domain Bacteria; phylum Chloroflexota; class Anaerolineae; order UBA4142; family UBA4142; genus VGOB01. The sequence continues at coordinate 3,948 of JAOACU010000025.1, forward strand.
TTCTACCCACCATTCTTTTCAGCGTAATCAGCATCGCTCTCCTCTGCTATGTGTGTATCTTTCGCGTTGTTATCGCAGCAATGATAGGGTTTTGTCAAAGTCGCGTTACTCTGTCATTCTGAGCGACCAAAGGGAGCGAAGAATCTCTCAAACCACTTTGCGGAGTTTACCCTGACGCAGGAACTTGTCCTGAGCGAAGTGAAGGAAGGGCTCAGCGTGACAAATTGAACCACACCTGAGATAACTTTGACAAAGCCCTACAGCAATGATGACAATGCTTGCACAAGGAGGTGCCCAATGATAATATGACCTTCTCTACTCATCCAATACATTTTCAAACAAAGGAGGTGAGCCCCAATGTTCTGAAAACCACGAGGAGTGAACAGTGCACCCTGCTACTGTTCACTCCTCATCCCCAATCCCCAATCTCCAATCTCCAATCTCTAATCTCTAATCTCTAATCTCCAATCCCCAATTTTGCCTCTCCGCCATCTTGTGCTAAAATAGCCCCACCGATGAAACGACTGATCGTCTGTTGCACATTCCTCGTGGCGATAGTGCTTCTCATCGCGCCATCGCCTACACAATCCCAATCGGCACGTCCACCGCTTGTCCTCGCTTTCTACTACAACTGGTACGACGAAAAAACCTGGGACCTCAGTCGCTTGCCCGATCTTCCCATCATCAAATACGCGTCGCGCGATCCGAACATTATGGCACATCACATCCAACAAGCCAAGAGTGTCGGGATCGACGCGTTCGTCGTTTCGTGGTGGGGACCGGGTAACCAGACAGATGACAACTTTAAGGTGATGCTGGGTCTCGCGCGCCAAGCCAACTTTCAACTCGCGGTGGACGTTGAAGTTAACGCGCCTTTCTTTCGTTCCAAGTCCGATGTGGTGCAAGCACTCAAGTACTTGATGAGCACCTACGTTAATCATCCTGCCTACTTGAACGCGGTGGTCTCACCGAATCGTTCAAGCGATTGTGGCGTGTTGCCAAGTCAAGTGCGAAGTTGCGGCAGCAGCAAGCCAGTGATTTTCTTCTGGCGGCAACAACTCTACTCGGTGGACGAGTGGCAAGCGATTCGCAACGAGGTGGACCCTGAACGCCGCACCTTGTGGATCGAAGAAGGCACGAACGAAACGTATCTGCGCGTCTTTGATGGGCATCACCTCTATATGATCGCGTGGGCAAAAAATCCATACGCCGAGTTGAACAAGTGGCCCCGCCGCATTCGCAACTTTGGCGCAGATAAAATTTGGGTCGCCACTGTCAACCCCGGCGCGGACAATCGTAAAGTACCAACGCAACCAGAAAAAGTCGTGCGCGATCGCGAGAACGGCAATTACTATCGCGAAACCTGGCAAGCCGCGTTCAGCACCTATCCCGATTGGATCATCATCACCAGTTGGAACGAATGGCCCGAAGGCACGATGATCGAACCATCGGTGACATACGGGAATTTGTATCTCGACATTACGCGCGAGTACATCGCGCGATTCAAAGCCGGCTTGCCCACGCCCACACCCACAAACACGCCGACCAACACACCCACGCGCACACCAACGCCTACATCCACACCGACGATGACACCAACGTCCACTGCCACATTGACACCAACCGCGACACTGACGGCGACGGCGAGCATTACCTCCACCGTCGCGATCTCACCCGACGCGTTGCTCGTGTTGCAAGACGATGGTCAGCCCGACGGCAATATCCTTGCCACGATTGTCGTGTCGGGCACATTGCGCGTGCGCGCGCTACCGAGTACCGATTCGGAAATTTTGGCGCGATTGCGCGAAGGCATCACCGTCACGTTGCTTGCGCGCACGGATGATTCGGCGTGGTGGCAAATCGCTTACAACGGCAAACAGCGCGGCTGGATCGCCGCCAATTTTGCCAAGCCGCTCGGCGATACCACGACGTTGCCAATTCGTCGGCTAGTCACTGTCACACCAACGCCGACGCCGACAGCCACACCTACAGAGACACCTATCCCGACATTCACGCCCATTCCAACGGCAACGCCAACACCAACCTCTACACCGACGCCAACGCCATCACCCACTGCAACATCGTGGTTGAAAAATATCTTTCCCTTCTTGCCGTGATAGAAAACGGATGACTAACTTGGAAAACGATCTTGCCAAAATCCTAATCACGCGCGAGCAACTCCAACAACGCATCGCTGAACTCGGCGAAGCGATCAGTCGCGATTATGCCGGCAAAGATTTGCTCCTTGTCTGCATCCTGAAAGGCGGCATTCTCTTCCTCAGCGATTTGATGCGCGCGATTCGCATTCCCCATGCGATTGACTTTATGGCGATTTCATCATACGGTGGCACGCGCACCGAATCGTCGGGCGTGGTGCGAATCTTGATGGATTTGAATACGAATATCACAAACCGTAACGTGCTCATCGTTGAAGATATTGTGGACACGGGGCGCACACTCGCGTATATCACGGAAATGCTCAAGACGCGCGATCCCGCCTCGCTGAAAATTTGCACACTGCTTAACAAACCGAGTCGGCGTGAAGTGCACGTGCCACTCGACTATGTGGGCTTTGACATTCCCAACGAATTCGTCGTGGGCTATGGCTTGGACTATGACGAATTCTACCGCAACTTGCCGTTTATCGGTGTGCTGAAAACAGAACTGTACGCGCGCTAACGTGCACGAACATTCACCAACGTAAACAAAGACCTGACGAGTGCAACACTCGTCAGGTCTTTTTCTTCTTGGCGCGCTCCAAACGAATCTTTTGGCGTTCCTCCGCATCGGTCCAGCGTCGCCGATCGGCATCGGTCTCCAAGATCAACGGTGGCACCGAGCACGGCTTGCCTGCATCATCCAACGCCACATACACCGCGTACGCCGAGTTCGTGTGTGTGATTTCTCCTGTGATCGGGTCTTCTGCTTCGACGCGCACACCCACTTCCAACGACGTTTTGCCGACCCAATTCACTGATGCGCGCAACGTGAGCAAATGCCCCACGCGCACCGGCGAAAGGAACGATACCGAATCCATCGTAATTGTGACGACAGGACGCCGCGCGTGTCGCATCGCCGCGAGCGCGCCGGCTTCGTCAATCAATTTCATGATGTGACCGCCGTGCACATTTCCCAACGGATTCGCATCGGAGGGCATCATTTGTTGACTCAATTCTACTTGGGATTCGCTCGAACGTTTCGGCGGCAAGCGCGAATCGCCACCGCGTATGTCCGAAGATTGTTCTGTCATTTATCACCTCTGCAAGTTTCAGGTTTCAAGTTTCAGGTTACAGGTTCAATCTCCAATCTCTAATCTCCAATCTCCAATCTCCAATCTCCAATCACTAATCTCTAATTTGGACTTTTCCCCACCTCTTGCTATAATGCCCTTGTGCCACACAGTTCAACTTCATCCGATGGGCAATCCTCACGCAGAACGCGGATACACCTTTCACCGAATCAACAACTTGCCTACGGTTGTCTTGCGATTGCGGTCATTGCTTCACTGGTGATGTATTGTCTGGGTACTGTCAGTATTCTCGTTCGTTCGAGTTTCGTACCGCGCGCACCTACACCAACTCTGGTAACCCCTTCGCTCCTCGGAGGAGCAACGCCAACCCAGCGACCAGCGACGATCATTACCCTGCCGCCTGGCACTTTGTTGGCAACCCCCACCCAAGCGCCGATTCCGACGCGCGAGCCGCCTACGCCAACGCTTACACCAACCGTTGAGATGTTCGGCACAGTGCCCCTCACGAACACGCTTGTTGTCCCCGCCAGCGCGACGCGCGTCGCACCGACGCCCACGCGCACCCCCACGCGCCTTGTGACCCACACACCCACACCGCGACGATAACGTTGGGCGCGCGATGTGTTAGGACAAGTTTCTTGTCCTACTTGGGCTTAACAAACGCTCGAGCAACTCGCGCGCTTGTTGGATGTTCCGCAACACCCCCACGACGAACGTCACCACACTCGCTAACGACATCCCCAACGAGATGATAAATCCCGAATAAAAGTCCACACGAAAATCGAGCGGTTGTCTCTGTCCCGGTGGTGTGAACTCCAGAATCACTTGACGATGTTCGGTGTACGGTTGAAAAGGATTGTAAGGAATCACACCTGCCCCACGCTGATACAGCGTAATCAAAAACTTGTCTTGCGTGCGTGGCGGTTTGAACACACGTTGCGCTGATCCTTCCAACACAATGTCCGTATCGGCATAGAGTGTGACGGTAATCGGCGTGGTCAGGCGCGATTCGACATCAACACTGATGGTGGTGGCTTGGCTCGAATTAGCGCGCAGGATCGGATCGTAACGAATCACGGCACGCGTACCCCGATCATCGAGCACAAGGGGGAGATTGACGGAGCGCGGTGCCAGTAGAATATCGGCGGTGTACACAGCCAAGAACGGCAAGTTGATGAAAAAAATTAACACCGCTAATAGCATCAACACCCAACGTCCCCAAGGTTTGGGTTGCGGTGGCGGTGGTGGAGGTGTGGCGGGAATGCCAAAGCGATTTCTGAACGCGGCGGCAAACAGCGCGTTGCGCACAACACACTGTTTTTCGTCGCGAATCGCGCCCAAAAGTTCCAAGCGCGCCACCGTCGGGTTCAAGCGGCTAAACGGAACACTTTGCCCAGCAACAATGTGCTCCAGTTGCTCGCGCGCCGGCGGTTCGGCTTCGATCTGCAAAAGCATTTTTTCCAAATGGTCGTCGCTGCGCAGAATCTCATCGGCGGCGGCTTGGACGACGGGCTGAGTTACCGTTGGTGGATGTGCCGCTTGAATGAGGGCGCACATTTTTTGGGTGAGGTACGGATGCCCACCCGTGTAATCGTAAATCCATTGCGCGGTTTCTGGCGCGATGCCGATGCCGACGCGCGGCAAATTGTCCACCAACACTTGGACGCCACTCACATCAAAATCCTTGAGGTAGATGCGCTCGGCGATGTTGAGCGGCGAGTTGGGACCGGTGGTCAAGCGATGCAATTCGCGCGCGCCACACAGCACGAGCAAATACTTTTCAAACGCAATCTCATCCTCTTTGCGCCGACTCGAGAACACACTACGCCATGTGCCAAAAAAGCCATCCGACACTCCTTCGGGGACGGCTTCTACTTCGTCCATCAACACGACCAGACGCGGCGCACGCACTTGACGCGCGAGGTCTAACAAAAAACGTCGGAATTCGATGGGATTGGTCGGCAAGGGGGCATCTTTTTTCTCCGCGCTGCGTGGCAAATTCGCGGCGAACTCGGAGCGCAACTGTCCTGCCACATACGCATACAGACGCTCTTCGGACTGGTCGTGCAAGACCGCCAAATCAATCAAGGCGACACCAATCCCGCGCGGGCGCAAGCGATGCCGCAGTTGGTACAACAACGTAGTCTTGCCGGTCTGGCGCGAACTCAAAATCGCCAGATACGCATCCACGCTGGTCGCTTGCGCCGCACGCAAGAGTTTCTCCAGTTCGGGACGCGGGACGTAAATAGCACGATCAGTGACCGGGTCGAGTGGACCGCGCGTTTTGAAGATGGAGGGTTCGGCTGAGGTGGATTCGGTCATTCCTTCACTCCATACATCGTTTGGAGTTCCTGCAAATAAGTGGCAAGCGTACTGTGCGCATCTTGACCGCGCTGCAACACATTCGCCAGCGCCGGCGCGGCAAACGTGTACCTCGGTCCCTCGCGGCGGAGAATCGAATAGAGCGTCAAGCCCTCGAATGCTTCATCCAACCGCTCGGGGGGCACCATCAAGTTCGAGGTATGCAGGACTTGGGTCATTTCGTCGAGAGTGACGGTAGGATATTCGAGCATCAACAACGTAATCAAACGTTCGAGTGGAGTGGTGCTTCCCCACAGCACTTCGGCAAAGTATTCAGCAAACTCGGTGGATTCGCCGATGGCTTCTACATCACTTTGTCGAATCAAACGCTCGCGTCGTTGGTTGATGCGTTCGATCAATTTTTGGCAGAGATACTGCACCATATTCGGATGACACGCGGCATAGTCAATGATACGATTCGCCAGATCACCGTCTTCTTCCAAAGTGATGCCCATCTCTTGCATCGGGTCAACGACGACGCGACGCGCTTCTTCACGCGTGAGATACGACAACACCATCCGATTGCAAAAGTTGAAGAACGCGAGATGTGGATTGTGCAACGCGCTGTTCAGGACTTTTTCTCCGCAGAACACAAAACGAATCGGCAACTCTTGTGACAGCGCGCGGAAAATGCGGAAAAGCGGTTCGCCCTGTGTCAGATCGTATGCCAACAGACCATCAATTTCATCGAATAGCATCACCACTGTTCGCGCGGGATAGCGTATCGGCAAATCGGTTGCCATCCGGCGAAAGCCCTCAGGTGTTGGCGCGGGCAAAGCGATGCGCCACATCGTATCTACGGCTTCAAAGAAATCCTCGTAGGAATGCACGGCTTGGCAGTCGAGATACAAGGGGTGATATTCGGGGGCTTCTTGTAACAACTGCAACACGCGCGCCAAGATCGAAGTTTTGCCAATCTTGCGCCCACCGACAATCGCAAAGTTCGTGTCGCGGACGGTACGCACAATCGTCTTCAACTCGGCTTCGCGACCAAAGAACATATTGGCAGGCACAGGACCGCTGGTGACATACGGCGAGACGACGGTCAAATCCACCTGACTCAAAATGATTTCGACGAGTGTGCGCGCTTGATCGCGCGCTGCCAACAAGCGCCGAATGGCTTGCCCATCCAGCACGATAAAGTCGTGAGTGGCTTGGCGAAGAAGGTGAACGAGCGAACGACGCGGATCGGGGGGAGGCGTATCGCGCAAATCAATCACGAGTGCAAAGTAACTCACCATATTCAAGACACCCATCAGATCGCGCAGGGCTTCAACGTCCTCTTCGCGCGCTTCGTGTCGCGGGATGAAAATAATCGGAAAGCGCGGAGGAATCTTTAGGCGCAGTGCTGGCGCACGCACGACATACCCAATCAAACCTTTGTACGAACGTTCTTCCAAGCGCGTAAAGCCAAGCAACACACACAGTTGATCTACGATTTGTCGCGTGACGGAGGCAAAGGCTTGTTCATTGTCCACCAATTCCCACGCGGCTTTCCAAGTGCCCAAGAATCTTTGCGTCAACGCAAAATTATCGGCGCGCAGATGCGGTGGGTTTTCCTGCCACGTCAACGCATCGTTGGGATGTTCTTCCATATAGCGTTTGAGCGCGTAACCGAGTTGTTGACGTGGTAATTTTTTCAAGTTCCCTGCATGGGCTTCGCCACGCGTCAACAAGGCGTGTGCAATCGCGGCTTCCCATTGTTTCCACAATCGTTGCACCGCGCGTTCTTGTGCCAAGGGACTCCAATACTGATACCACACGAGTCCCATCAAACCGATTGCCAAAAAGCCCAACAGGATCAGTGGAACGAGTACGGAAGGAAAAGCCACACCGGGCTTGTCCACGCCGCGCAAGACGCCATTGCCACTTGTGCCAGCAAACACATTTTCCGGCGCTGCGGGGTCTACTGCAATCGTTTGAACGATGGCGTTAGGTGGCAAACCCTCGTTGGCAAATGTCCACGTGGCACCGCCATCCTCACTGCGAAACACACCGCGATCCGTGCCCGCGTAGAGAACAGTGGTGGTTCCCGGATTCAAAGCCAGTGTCTTGAGCCGCGCGGGTGTGGGAAAAGAGCCGCTGGGAGTCCAGCGCGTTCCACCGTCCTCGCTGTAATAGACTCGATTGGAGGTAAAACCTGCCCAGAGCATTTGCGGTCGTCGAGGATCGAATACCAACGCGCTGGCTTCGTCGGCGGGGAGCGCGGGAGCAAGGTTAGCCCAAACAGCGTTGGGCTGGTTCAATGCCAAGCGATACAAGCCGCGTTCCGTCGCGGCGTACAAATGCGTGGGTGTTGCTGTGAGCGCGGTCACTCGCGTTACCCCATTCAAGCCACTCGTTTGTGCTTGCCAAGTTTGTCCTCCGTCGGAACTTTTGAACAAGCCGTTTCCGAGTGTGCCCGCCCAAATCACAGGGTTTTGTCCCGCGACACTCGATACAAGCAGACTGCTGATGGGCGCGCCATTCGCCACATTCTCCGCCAAGCGAGTGAAGGTTGCACCATTGTCGCGTGAGACGAACACGCCGCTATTCCATGTCCCAGCGTAAACCTCATTGGACGCGGCGGGATTCTGCGCGAGCGAAAGAACATACGGATCGGTCAAGCCGCGCGACTCTAACCACGTATCGCCACGATCGGCAGTGCGATAAACTCCAAAGGCAGTCGCGGCAAGTACGAGATGGGGTTGTTGGCGCACCAAAAGTTGATGAATGGTGGTGGCAACAAAGCCCGTGTCGAGAACTTGCCAGGTCGCGCCATCGTCACTACTCTTCATTACTCCACGCGCAGTGGCGGCGTAGAGCGTGTTCTTGTCTCCCAAGACGATCGAACGAATCGGCAGATCGCGTAATGGATTCGCCAAAAGATTCCAGGTGGCTCCTCCATCCGTCGTTCGAGCAATGCCTTGCGGGAGTACAGCGAACACGCGATCGGGTTGCTGGGGATCATTGACGAGTGGACGGGCAAAAGCATTGGTGAGACTGCCTCCCAGCGCGCTCCACGTTCTTCCATCCCGACTTTGGTAGAGACCTTGATTAGTGCCCACGAGCAGACCGCGCGTAGTGACCACGATGGATTGCAAGCGTACTCCACCTGGCAAACCATCGGAGAGAAATCGCCACCGCGCGCCGCGATCATCGGACACATACAAGCCCGTGTCGGTCGCGGCATACAAAAGTGTCGCATCGCGAGAAAAGACTAGTGCCCAGACGCGCGTGGCTTTTAAATCGGCGCCGACATCGGTCCACGTGTCGCCGGCATTGTCACTACGTAGAACCGTGTTCGCGGTTGCCGCATAGATGCGGTTGGGAGTTTGGGGATCAATCACCAAGGCGTTGATGATCTGTTGGCTCAAACGCGGGTCCACACTCGTCCACGTGGTGCCAGCATCTTGCGTGCGATAGATGCCGTTGTGTGTGCCGGCGAGCACCACATTCGGCGCGCGCACGACCGCCAGCGCGGTGATGGTGGGGTTGCTGGGCAATCCCTGTGACACTGCCACCCAACGCGCACCGTCGTCGCGCGTGAGATGCACGCCGCTATCGGAACCCGCATAGATCATCCCCGGCGTGTTGGGCACTAGCGCGAGGACGTTGACAAAACCACCGCTAGGACCCGAGGTTACCTTCCAAACAAGATTGCCTTGAGCAGACGCTAGTGAAACTGACCAAAGAATGAGCCAACTCGCGAGCAGGATGGAGGTTCGTCGCACCGTTAGTCCTCCTTGGGCAAGGATTTCTCGCGGACTTGATCCAATGAGCACCATTGGTTATTATACCGTAATTGGCGCGTGTTGTAAACGCAGTCTATTTCAAGTATAATCGGCTGGCATTGAGGAAAAGTATGCAAATCGAATGGTTTAGCAATCCTGAAATTTTTGCGCGTCTTGAACCCGAATGGAACACGCTCTTGACGCGCAGTGCCACCGACACGATTTTCCTGACCAACGAGTGGCAACAGACGTGGTGGGAATGTCTTGGGGATGGCGAGTTGTGTCTGGTGACTGTGCGCGAAGACGATGGAACACTCGTCGGCATTGCGCCACTGTTTGCCGAGACGACCAGCACCGGCGAACGTGCACTGGCATTGGTTGGTTGCGTGGATGTGTCTGATTATCTCGATGTGATTGTTGCGCGTGAGCACACGGAATCCGTGTATCGTGCATTACTCGATACGCTCCTGCGCGACGATTTTCCGCGCTGGGATTGGTTGCATTTGTGTAATCTTCCTGCCGTGTCACCAACGAACACCCAACTCAAAACACTCGCCGAGGCGCGCGGCTTGATGGTGCAACACGGTGTCCACGATGTCGCGCCGATTCTCGAACTCCCCGCGACGTGGGACGCGTATCTGGATTCGCTCGACAAGAAACAGCGTCACGAGATTCGTCGCAAGTTGCGACGCGTGCAAGAAACGCAACCGCGCTGGTACACGATTGACCGTGCCGCTGATCTCGATCAAGCCGTGACCGATTTCATCGAACTGCACAAACAGAGCCGTCCCGACAAGAACGTGTTTATGGACGCGCGAATGCGCGGTTTCTTCGAGCGGCTGGCGCGTATTTTGTTTGCGCGCGGCTGGTTGCAACTTTCGTTTTTGGAAATCGGCGGTGCGCGCGCGGCGGCGATTATGAATTTTATCTACAACAACGATGTGCTGGTGTACAATTCGGGCTACGATCCCGTGCAGTACGGTGCGTACAGTCCGGGCATCGTCTTGTTTGCTTACTCGATTCAAGACGCGATTACAGCGGGGCGACGCCGCTATGATTTCTTGCGCGGCAATGAGGAGTACAAGTATCGCTTGGGCGCGCGCGATACGTTGGTGATGGGATTGCACATCTGTCGAAAATAAAAAACGACCTACGCCATTGGCGTAGGTCGTTTTTTACTCGTTACCCACTTGCATCCGCAAGTACGCCTCGATGAACGCATCGAGTTCGCCGTCCAACACCAAATCGGTGCGCGACGTTTCGTACTCAGTGCGATGATCCTTGACCATCTGGTACGGATGCAACACATACGAACGAATTTGATTGCCCCAACCGGCTTCGACGTGCTTGCCTTTGAGGCGCGCTTTTTCTTGTTCGCGCTTTTCGATTTCCAACTCCAACAGACGCGAACGCAACACTTTGAACGCCATCTCCTTGTTTTGCAACTGTGAGCGTTCATTCTGACACGTGACGACGATGCCGGTGGGCAAGTGCGTCAAGCGTACCGCGGTGGCAACTTTTTGCACATTTTGTCCGCCGTGTCCCGACGCGTGAAAAATGTCCACGCGCACATCGTCGGGTTTGATTTCCACTTCCACTGTGTCGTCAATCTCCGGCATCACTTCGACGAGCGCGAACGACGTGTGTCGCCGATGATTCGCATCGAACGGTGAGAGGCGCACCAAGCGATGCACGCCGCGTTCGGCTTTGAGTCGTCCGTACGCATACTCACCCACAAAACGAATCGTAACCGATTTGATGCCGGCTTCGTCGCCCGGCATCTCTTCCAAAATGTCGGTTTGATAATTGTGCGCAGCGCCGTAGCGCAGATACATTCGCATCAACATCTGTGCCCAGTCTTGCGATTCAGTACCACCCGCGCCGGCGTGAATCGAAAGAATGGCGTTATGCCGATCGTATTCACCCGAGAACAACAGTTGGAATTCGAGCGCGCTCAGGCGCGTCTCGATTTCTAACGCCTCGTGTTCCAAGTCTTCGATCAAATCGGCATGGTCTTCTTGAATCGCCAACTCGAGCAAGGCGGCGGCATCGCGCGCGCGCCGTTCGAGTGTGCGCCACGTAGTGGTTTCTTCTTGCAGCGCGGTCAACTCGCGCATCGTTCGTTGCGCGGTCGCCGGGTCGTTCCAGAAATCAGGTTGCGCGGCACGCTGTTCTAGTTCTGCTGCGCGCGTTTCTTTGTTCGCGATGTCAAAGACGCTCCAAAAGCGTCGCGATGCGTGTGTTCAAATCGGTGAGTTTCGCTTTCAAATCTTCCACAGTCATTCTCCTTCGTCCTTCGTCTTCCGTCCTCCGTCCTTCGTCTTCCGTCATTCAAACAACCCATCCACAAACTCTTGCGCATCGAATTCGGCAAAATCGTCGAGCGTTTCGCCCGTGCCGACGAATTTGATAGGCAGTTGTAATTCTTTGGCAATCGCAAAGACGATGCCACCTTTTGCCGTGCCATCGAGTTTCGTCAGAATCAAGCCGGTGAGTGGCGTCGCTTTTTTGAACTCGCGTGCTTGTTGCAAACCATTTTGCCCGGTCACCGCGTCGAGTACAAGCAGAGTCTCGTGTGGTGCGTGCGGATCGTTCTTTTGCAACACGCGCGCGATCTTTTCCAATTCCTTCATCAAGTTGAATTTGGTTTGCAAGCGTCCTGCGGTGTCCACAATCAAACAATCGGCGTGACGCGCCTTGGCGGCTTGCCACGCGTCGAACGCGACGGCACCGGGATCGGCACCAGGTTGATGCGCGACCACATCCACACCAACGCGCTGTCCCCAAATTTTCAACTGGTCAATCGCGGCGGCGCGAAACGTATCGGCAGCAACGAGAAGCACTTTTTTGTCTTGTGCTTTGTAATAGCGCGCGAGTTTTGCGATGCTCGTCGTCTTGCCCGAACCGTTGACGCCGACGATGAGGATTACGTAGGGAGATTGGAGATTGGAGATTGGAGATTGAGGTGCAGAGATTCGCAACAGGGCAAGGAGTTCTTCCTTGAGCATTGCTTGGACGCGCGTCGTGTCGCGCACGCGCTCTTTGTCCGCGCGCACGCGCAACTTGTCCACAAGTTCAATCGTGGTCTCCACGCCTACGTCGGCGCCGATGAGCGTTTCCTCCAAGCCGCTCCAAAATTCCTCGGTCACTTCGTTCTTGGCGACTAGCGACGTGAGACGCGTCAAGAACGAGGTGCGCGTTTTAGTGAGACTGGTTTTGATTTGTTGCGGGCGGCGAAAAAGTGAGAACATAATGCTCCTTGAACGTTTGCCAATTATACACAAGGGCACATAAAAAGACAAAGTTGCTTGGACAGGGAAACAGGGTTTGCGACTCAAGTCGCCGCGACAACGACCCCAAGCCCGCCTTCGCGGGCTAGATTAATAACCAATGGTGCTAGTGCAAGCAAAGTGATGTGGCGATTGTGTCACGCTGAGCGCAGCGAAGCGTCTCGCAAAGTCCTTTGAGAGATTCTTCGCTCCCTTCGGT
>JAOACU010000251.1 GCA_026417715.1 Anaerolineae bacterium
GGTGTGTATATGGTCGCGCGCTCGCACGCCTTGTTTGAACTGTCGCCACTTGCGTCGAACATCGTCGCTTGGACAGGTGCAATCACCGCGATCTACACCGCGACCATCGCGCTCGTGCAAATGGACTTGAAGCGCGTGCTCGCGTACTCGACCGTATCGCAACTTGGGTTTATGGTTGCCGCGTTGGGTATCGGCGCGTATGTGGCAGGCGCGTTCCATCTCATCACGCACGCGTTCTTCAAGGCACTCTTGTTCTTGAGCGCGGGCAGTGTGATTCACGGCGTCGGTACGAACGATATGATGAATATGGGCGGCTTGCGCAAAAAGATGCCGATCACGACGACAGTGTTCATCATCGGTGCACTCGCGCTCGCGGGCATTCCGCCGCTCGCAGGATTCTGGAGCAAGGACGAAATTCTCGCGCACGCGTTCGAGCGCGGCTTTGGTGAACATCCCGATCAAGTTGCCAGCGCGGTCTTTGTGATGCTGGCGATTGCCGCGTTCTTCACGGCGTTTTATATGACGCGCCAAATCTTTCTCGTGTTCTTTGGCGAACCGCGCGATCATCACGCGGTCGAGCACGCGCACGAATCGCCCAAAGTGATGTGGATGCCGCTTGCCGTGCTCGCGTTCTTTGCGTGTGTCATCGGCTTTGCGAACGCGACGCCGTTCGGCATCACGTTCTTCGGGCACTTTGTCGGCGAGTATGTGCTGGGCATCAAACATCATCTCGAACACACGCCGTTCAATCCGATGGTCGCGGCAATGTCGGTGGGCATTGCGGTCGCGGGCATCGTGCTGGGTTATTTGGTGTATGGCTGGCGTCCCGTCAAACACGGTCAACGCGATCCGTTGAGTCGCGTGCCGATTGTGTGGACTGTGCTTCGCAACAAGTATTGGATGGACGAACTGTACGGCATCGTCATCACGCAGAAGGAAGGACCCGCAGGCAAGACTGGCAAAGCCGATTCGGTGCGCGTGCAACCGGGGTTGCTGTTGTACTTTGTCGGCTGGCTCTCCGAAATTAGTTTCGCGTTCGACAAGTGGGTAGTGGATGGCTTGGTCAACCTTGCGGGCGCAATCGGTCGCGTGTTCAGCGCGATCAGTGGCTGGATTGACAAGACGTTCGTGGATGGCGCGGTCAATCTAGTCGGCATCATCACGAACGCGTTTGGTGATGTGCTCAAGTACGTGCAAACGGGGCGCGTGCAAAATTATCTGTTGCTCGCGATTACGGGCACCGCGATTGTGGTGTTGGTGTTCTTTGTAATTCGATAGGTATTATCTCTCGGAGGCAATTCGATGATTCCTTGGCTCACTCTGTTGCTTGTCATTCCACTCTTGGGTGCAGTGATTACACTTTTGATTCCCAAGGGCGAAAAATCGGACGACACGATCAAATGGTTTTCGGTGGTGTGGAGTGCGATTCCACTCGCCATCGCCTCGTACTTGTGGATGGGTGGCGTATTCAATCCGGCGAATCCCAAGATGCAACTCGAAGAGATGTACATCTGGATTCAAGCGATCAACGTGCGCTATCACGTTGGGATTGACGGCTTGAGTATGCCGCTCGTCTGGCTCACGACGCTACTCACCACTCTTTCGTTATACTATTCCGCGCGAACGATTCACGAACGCGTGCGCGAATTTTTCTTTATGTTCTTGTTGCTCGAAGTCGGAATGATCGGCGTGTTCGTCTCGCTCGACTTTTTCCTGTTCTATGTGTTCTGGGAACTCGGCTTGGTGCCGATGTACTTTTTGATCGCGATTTGGGGTCACGCCGAAGATCGTCCGCTCTACTCTTCGATCAAGTTCTTTCTCTACACGCTCGCGGGTTCGGTGTTTATGCTCCTCGCGATTATCGCGATGTACATCAACACGAGCACCGCAACGACGCCGGGCACTTTTGACATCATCGAACTTGCCGCGCGGCGACCGTTCGCCAACGATTTTGTGTTCGCGTCGTTGGCGTTCTGGGGCATCTTTCTCGCGTTCGCGATCAAAGTACCGCTCTTTCCATTCCACACGTGGTTGCCTGATGCGCACACTGCCGCGCCGACCGCTGGCTCGGTCATCCTGGCGGGCATCTTGCTAAAACTTGGCACGTACGGTTTCGTGCGCGTCCTCTTGCCGATTTTCCCGCAAGTCTTCCAAGCGAACGCGACGTTCATCGCCATTCTCGCGGCAATCTCGATTGTCTATGGCGCGCTTGCAGCGATGGCACAAACCGATTTCAAGCGATTGATTGCGTACTCGTCCGTGAATCATATGGGCTATGTGATTCTCGGCATCGCAGCAGCAGTGGCAGCGTCGGGAAGTGCCACGCTGACAGATCGCGCGATCGCGCTGAACGGCGCGACTTTGCAAATGTTCAATCACGGCGTCATCACCGGCGCGCTGTTCTTCCTCCTCGGTATGCTATACGAACGCACGCACACGCGCGCGTTCTCCGAGTTTGGTGGACTGGGGGCGAAGATTCCGGTGTACGGCGCAATCCTGATGACAGCAACATTCGCATCACTGGGCTTGCCGGGGCTGGCTGGATTCGTGAGCGAGTTTATGGTCTTTCGAGGCGCGTTCGCCACGATGACACTGATTGCTTCCATCTCGGTACTGGGCATCGTCATTGGCGCGGCAATGTTGTTATGGAAAGTCATCCAAAAAGTGTTGCTCGGCGAGTTCAACGAAAAATGGTCAGGATTGAAAGATATGGAACGCTACGAAGTCGTCACGCTCGCGCCGCTCATTTTCTTGATGGTATTGGTCGGTGTTTATCCATCGTCGGTGTTGGATACGATTAACACGCTCTCGGTTGCGTTGCTTAGTCAAATAGTCAAATAGTCGAATAGTCAGATAGTCAATAATCGCATAATCGGATGCCTGACCACCCGACTACTCGACTACCCGACTGTCTGACTGTTCGACTACGTGACTACCAGACTAAATGACTAGGTGACAACTATGCCTGACATCAACTTTGCCTTGATTCTTCCCGAATTGATTCTCGCGACTTTTGGACTGCTGATTTTGATTGGCGATTTGGTGTGGCGCGAGAAAGGTCATACACTCCTCGTGTGGAGCGCGCTAGTGGCGTTCGCGCTTGCCTTCGCGGTGACGCTGACCCTCTGGGGCATCAACACATCGCTCTTTGCAGGGATGTACGTCATTGATTTGTTCTCGACATTCTTCAAACTGTTCGCCGCGATCACAGGGATTTTCATTGTTCTCCTCTCGATAGACTATCTGCGCGGACGCACACCGTATCGGGGTGAGTTTTTGGGGCTGTTCACTCTCGCCATTCTGGCAATGATGATGATGGCGAGTTCTACCAGTCTCTTGACAATTTATCTCTCGATCGAATTTCTGAGTTACACGTCGTATCTACTCACAGGATTTTTGCGTGAGGACAAAAAATCGAACGAGGCGGCGATCAAGTATTTTCTCTACGGCGCTATCACCAGCGCGGTGATGCTGTACGGCTTGTCGTTGCTGTATGGAGTGAGTGGTTCGCTCAACCTGACCGATATTGCGCGCGCGTTTGCATCGAGCATTGATCCTAGCACCCGTCTTGTCGCGTTAGCATCTACCGCGCTTGTTCTTGCGGGACTCGGTTTCAAAATTTCGCTTGTACCCTTTCACCAATGGGCGCCCGATGTGTATGAAGGTGCACCAACGCCAGTCACAGCGTTCCTTTCAGTCGGCTCAAAAGCATTGGGGTTTGCAGTTTTGCTCCGTCTTGCACTGACGGCATTCCCCGCGTTCCAAAACAACTGGGCGCCACTCCTCGCCTTAATTTCGATTATCACAATGACGCTTGGCAATCTCGTTGCACTTCGACAAACGAATGTCAAGCGAATGCTGGCGTACTCGTCCATTGCACAAGCGGGTTACATTCTGATTGGCGTAGTGGCGTTGAATCTGCAAGGCACATCGCCGTTCAACGGACTGAATGCCATTCTGATTTATCTGTTCGCGTACTTGTTCACAAATCTCGGCGCGTTCCTCTGCGTCATCGCTATCGAAAACGCGACGGGCATCGTCGAGATTCCACAGTACGCGGGGTTGGTCAAACGCGCGCCTCTTGTTGCCGCGCTCTTCGTTGTATTTTTCCTTTCGCTTGCGGGCATTCCACCGACGGCAGGTTTCATCGGCAAGTTTTTTGTGTTTGGCGCGGCATTGCGCGAGGGCTGGCTGATCCTTGCCGCCATCGGCGTCGTCAACAGTGTCATCTCCGTTTTCTACTACTTTAGCGTTGTACGCGCCGCGTTCTTTGAAGAAGCCAAAGATGCCACACCGATTCGACTCGCGCCTGCAATCACGTTCTCACTCGTCGTTTCGGCGGCAATCGTACTACTTGTCGCCGTGTATCCCGAACCGTTGTTGAATCTTGCAGCGTGGTCAATCGCGATGGTGAGA
>JAOACU010000252.1 GCA_026417715.1 Anaerolineae bacterium
AAATGGCACGTGAGGCGCGCGCGGATTTCCAAGCCGGACGTACAACCGATATTGCTATCTCTGAAGACGGGCGACTCGTACCAAAATGAAATCCAAAGCCGCACCACGATTTTGGAATCTCTACAATCGCTTGCCACCTGCCATACAACAGCGCGCGCGTAAGGCGTACCAACTTTGGAAAGTCAATCCTACGGCACCCCGTTTGCACTTTAAACGCGTTAGCAGAGAAGAACCTATCTACTCTATTCGTGTCGGTGAAGATTATCGCGCACTAGGTTTGTTGGAAGGTGATACTATCATTTGGTTCTGGATTGGCAAGCACGATGAATACGAACGTATTCTAAAACACTAAACCGTGTGAGAGAGTGAATCTCTCACACGGTTTTTTACTGATGTTACGCAGATGTAGGAAAGTTTGCAAACTTGTCCTACATAATTATACCGAATTTTCTGGCATTCTGCGTAAGACGAGTTTTTTATTGTCACTCTGCCAAAGTCTCAAAGAATCGAATGTACGTTTCGATGCCGCGATAGAATGTAGGCAGGTGCAGTTTTTCGTTCGGTGAATGAAAGTTGTCATCAGGCAAACTAAAGCCCATCTGCACGGGGTCCACACCGAGCATCGTTTGGAACACACTCACGATGGGTACACTGCCGCCTTCGAGTTTGAAGACGGGCTTGACGCCGAACGTCTCCTCCAACGCGCGCACTGCCGCGCGCATCGCTGGCGTATCGCGATTCACGAGCACGGCTGGCGCGCCGGCAAGTTTCTTGAGTTCCCAGCGCACTGTCGGTGGCGCGTGTTGTTGCAAGTACGCGCGCAGTTGTTGCTCCACCGTGTTGTGATCCTGATACGGCACAAGGCGCATCGAAATCTTTGCCATCGCTTTGGCAGGTAAGACGGTTTTAGCACCTTCACCCGTGAAACCACCAAGAATGCCATTCACATCGAGCGTCGGACGCGCGCCCAAACGTTCGACCGTCGTAAATCCTTTTTCGCCGGCAAGTTGGGGTACGCCGGTCATTGCGCGCCAATCGTCATCGGTGAGCGGCAGTCGCGCAAGTTCCGCGCGTTCTTCGTCGGACAGTTGGCGCACGGTATCGTAAAAGCCGGGTAAGGTGATGCGTCCATCGGCGTCGTGCATTCCCGCGATGAGTTCGCACAACACCGTCGCAGGATTTGCCACCGCGCCACCAAACACGCCCGAATGCAAATCTTGCGCGGGTCCGTAAACCCACAACTCAAAGTACGCCAAGCCACGCAGACCATACGTGAGCGCGGGCAAATCGGGGCGCAAGATACCCATATCGGTATTCAGAATCGCATCGCAACGCAGTTTGTCCTTGTGCTGCGCGATGAACGGCGCGATATTCGGCGAACCAATTTCCTCTTCACCTTCGATGAGCACCTTGACGTTGAGTGGCAATCCTTCGTTGCGCGCGAGTGCTTCTAATGCTTTCAACGCCGCGAAGATTTGTCCCTTGTTGTCCGATGCGCCACGCGCAAAGAGATTTTCTCCGCGTACACTCGGCTCGAAGGGAGGTGTGATCCATTCATCGAGCGGGTCGGCGGGTTGCACGTCGTAATGACCGTAGATGAGCACGGTCGGTTTGCTCGGCGCGTTTAGCCATTCACCGTACACAACAGGATGCCCAGCGGTCGGTAAAACGGCAACGTTGTGCAAACCCAGATTCGTGAGCGCGCGCGCCAGCCACTCCGCCGCGCGCTGGATGTCGGGCTTGTGCTGCGACAAAGCCGAAACGCTGGGAATCGCCAACAACTCTTTCAACTCTACCACGTATCGTTCACGATTCGCACGTGCAAATTCGAGTGCTTGGTTTGAACTCACACCGCCTCCTTCTTCAATCTCCAATCTCTAATCTCCAACCTTCACGGCGCAACACTCAACGACTCCCATCCCCACAAATCGGGATGCGGTGGTGTGCCATCAATCAACTTGCGCGGATTCGATCCATCGGCATTCATCACATAAATCGCCCACGCGGTTCCGTTTTGATCGCTACGCCAGAAAATCGCGCTGCCATCACGCGACCACACGGGTTGTCCATCGTTACTAGTGCCGCGTGTGAGTTGTCGCTTGCCCGAACCATCGGGATTAACAACGAACACTTGGATATGCCCCGCACCATCGGACGCTTGATAAACGATCTTGTCGCCGCGCGGTGACCAATCGGCATTGCCGCCATTGTCCGTCGTCACCATTCGCGGCGCGCCGCCACTCGTGGGCACGATCATCAAGCCACACGTGTTCGTGTTCGGCAGACAACCAGAAAAAACGATTTGTTTACCATCAGGCGAAAACGCGGGTCCGTTGCCGTCCACACCCAAGTTCACAATCGTCTTGAACGTGCCATCCATCTTGACCATCGCAATCGGTCCGCCGGGGCGCTTGGGGCGCGGCGAATTGGTGTACACAATCCATTGTCCGTCCGATGACCAATCCATACAACACACACCAGGTCCCACGATGTGCGGTCCTGTCATACCGCCGCCGTCCGCATTCGCAATGTACAAACCTTCGGGCTTGCCTTCGGGTCGTCCAAAGAAAGCGATTTGCTTACCATCGGGCGAAAAGGTGGGCCAGAGCGCGTGCGTGAGAATCTGACGTGCATTCGATCCGTTTGCGTTAGCGACCCACAAGGTAAAGAACTTGGGTTCGTCGCCTGTCACCACCGAGTACGCAATCCGACCTGTCGGCGCGCTCGGTTTGGGTGGTGCGGTGGGTGTACTCGTCGCGCGCGTCGGTTCGCGCGTCGGGGTCACCACGTACGCCACCTTCGTTGGAATTTCGGTGGGTGTGGCTACGACGGGTGGCGGAACGATGGTCGGCGCGACAGGTGATACCAGAGTGGGCAACACCACACTCGGCGTAGGAGGCGTGCTCGCAGGTGTGGCTGAACCACACGCAGTCGCCACAAGCAATACAACGAACAATGTTACGCTTGCAAAGACACACTTGGACATAGATTCTCCTCCTTGAATTTATGGCACAATCGCCAAGTAATACCTCCTCGTCGTCAACACATTTCGACACGGCGATTATAACACAGTTAAAAACGAACGCAATAGGAAATTTTCCATCTCCCCCAAACCTGTGTTATAATCTAACCGCCAATCACCAATCATCCAATCACCTAATCACCTAATCACCCAATCACCCAATCACCAATCTCTAATCTCTAACCTCCAATGATCCACCTCAAACGCCTTTTCGTTCATAATTTCAAACAACTACAAGAAATCGAGTTGCATTTTCCCGACCACGCGCGCGTGTTGGTGCAAGGGAAAAACGAAGCCGGTAAATCCACGCTGTTCGAGGCGTTGTACTTTGCGCTCTTTGGTAGTGCGTTAGCAACGGAAAGTGGCACACGCAACCTCGACGATTTGATTCGCTACGGCGTCGAAAAAGCGCGCGTCGAACTCGATCTCCAGGTGGGTGCGCGCGTGTTCCAGATTCGCCGCACGATTACGCGCGGCAGGAGCAATGTGTGGGAACTCGACATTCAGAGCGGTGAGGCGATAGACGAAATTCGCGGCAACACGGTCGTCAACAAACGACTCATCGCGGAACTGGGCTTTGATGGCGATGCGCTCCTCAACACCTGTTTCGTCGAGCAGAAAAAATTAGACAAACTCGAAGGAATGACGCGTGCCAAGCGCGAAGAGTCGCTGGCTAAATTGTTGAATCTCGATGCGCTCGTCCGCATCGAGAACGATTTGAAGGTGCGCGTCGAAGACAAGCACGAATTGGATCGTCTGAAAAAGCGCGCCGACCTTGCCACGATTCAAGCCGAATTACCTCCCCTCCAACAACAACTCACTCACACCGAAAACCAACTCCGCTTGCTCGACTTGCGCCGTACCACCGAAGGCGCGCTGAACGAAACGCGCGCGGTGCAACAACTCGATGCGCAGATTCGCGCGCTCACGACTCAGCGCGATGAACTTGCCCAACGCGTCGCGCGCATCGAAGCGTTGAAACAAGCGATGCTCCACGTCAAGGACGCGCGCGATACCATCGAACGTGTTGCCGATCACGCGCGCACCATCGAGCGTTTGACGCAAGAGTACGCCGACGCGCGTCGCGCCGCCGACTCAATCTCCAATCTCCAATCTCAAATCTCTGCCCTCCGTCGCCTTGCGCGTCGTCTCCAACGTTTGTCCCAACTCCAAGGTGCGCGCGAACGATATGCGCAACGCGCTGCGCAACTCGCCGATGCGCAAACGCGTTTGGCAGAATTGCACGCCGCCATCGCACGCGAACAAACGACGCTCACCGAAACCGAAGCGCAACTGCGCCAAGCCGAAATCGGCAGCGCGCTCGAAAATTGGATCGCCGCACGACGCGAGGCGACACCCCCAAGCGACATCACGCGTCGTGTGCA
>JAOACU010000253.1 GCA_026417715.1 Anaerolineae bacterium
TAGTGCTGACGGAGGATGTGTTGGCTTTGCCGCGTGCGGTGCAAGAACTTGCCGAAGCACAAAAGCGTACCGAACAACGCGTCGAAGAGTTAGCCGAAGCACAAAAGCGTACCGATCAGCAAGTTCAAGAATTGGCGGCAAGCGTACGTGAACTCGCCGCTGCACAAAAGCGTACCGAACAACGCGTCGAAGAGTTAGCCGAAGCGCAAAAGCGTACCGAACAACGCGTGGAGCAATTGGCAGAAGAACAGCGAGAAACGCGGCGACAGTTGGCACGTTTGTCAGACCGCATCGGTGTCAGTGTTGAAGAAGAAGCCGCTGATGTGCTCCGCACAGTCCTCGAAATGAAGGGGTATCGCGTAGTGGGCAAGGACTATACGCTTGCCGTGAACGGCGAGGTGGATGTGATCCTGCCCCTTGAAGATGCACAAGGGAATCCTGTGTGGGCAGTACTCGAAGCCAAGGTGCGGCTAAGCCGACGTGCGGTGGAAGCGTGGGCAAAGCGGATGCGTGATCCCAACTTCCAAGACGCCTTGCGGGCAGAAAGAGTTAGCGGACCGTATCTGGTCTACGCGTATGGAATGCGGCTAGACTTGGGTGTGCGCGAGGCGGCAAGGGAGTTCGGCATCGGTCTATTGAGTAGTCGCGGCGAAGAGGTGTCACCAGCAACGGTGAACGCGTGAAAGGATGCAGCAAGATACATCTACGCGATTTCTAACCGTAGATGCAAGAACCGACCTTGAAGCAAGTTGGGGATGGACAGTTTTGTCCATCCCCAACTTTGTTCACGCTAGGTCGTCGCGATCAACCGATCGGTTTTTGCTGCCATAATGAAATCGTTGCGATGCAGCCCTTTGATCTTGTGAGTCCACCATGTCACAGTCACTTTACCCCACTCGGTCAAAATTGCCGGATGATGCCCCTCTGCTTCGGCAAGTGTCGCAACCTTGTTGGTGAACTCGACGGCTTGGACAAAGTTTTTGAATTTGAACGTACGCTCCAATCGTTTGATGCCCTCGCGCTCGATAATTTTCCACTCGGGCACTTGGGGTTGATAGAGCGCTATCTCCGCGTCAGTCGCTGGCGGTTCATCGCCGCGACATGCGACGCATTTCATTCCTATCAGATTTTGCTCACCCACTTGCTTTCTCCTTCCTATGTTTATCCACGATTCCAAGCACAATCAACGTACCCAAAACATAACACAACGCCGCAGTGACATACAAAGCCGTATAGCCCGAATTCGGCGTCTGCGCGTTGAACCAATCGAGCATCCAGCCACCGGCGCCAGCCAGCACACCAGCACCAGCAGTCGCGATGTTGGAGATGCCGAGCAAGCGTCCCCCTGCGTCGGCGGGAATCAAGTCCGCACCCCACGCCCAGTTCACACTCAAAAAGATGCCGATGCTTACACCGAGTATCGTGCCTGCTCCAAACACCGCTGACAACGTATTTGCCGTCATCAACGCGATAGCACCGATCGCGCCGAGAACGCCGGATAGAACGATGAGCGGCTTGCGTCCCCAACGATCACTCAACGCGCCAGCGGGATAGACCACGATCGCGACAGCAACTCCCAGAATCGCCAGCAAGTTTCCGGTTTCGGCGGCGGCGTTCTCAAGGTGCAGTACATCGGTAAGAAAATACATCATATAGTTGCGCACCAAGTTGATGGCGACCAAAATCACCAAACGCGATACGAGCCAGAGGAAAAAGTCGCGACTGTGAAACAAGAGTCGCATCAACTCGTGCAATGGCGACGCGCGCGCGGAATGTTCAACCGGTGTGGCGGGCACAAAACCATCGAAGGGACGTTCGTCCACACCCCACGCGGTTATCAGCATCGTCACGAGCAAAACCGCGATGATGGCAAGAAACGCCGTGAGGAGTTGACCTTGCCCCACCAGATTGCCGATGATGAGCGCGGTCACAATCACGCCGACCATCTCGAACGCGAGTTTGACGCCGCTCATTTTGCCGCGCTGCGACTCGGGTACCAAATCGGTGAGGTACGCTTGATACGGTCCGTGCGCGATGTTCGAGACGACTTGCAACAAGCCGTACGCGAGCACCAGGGTCACATAGTCGCCCGCAAAAAACATTGCCAGCAAAAACACCACATCGAACAGTGTGCCGCCCACGAGGTACGGACGCCGTTTGCCCCAACGCGTGGTGCGTGTGTCGGTCCATGCGCCGGCGAGAGGTTGCACAATCGTCGCGACGATCAAACCGAGGATAGACAGTGTGCCTAACGCGCTCCCCTTGGCACTGGCATCTACCACCCGCAAAACAAGCGCGGGGAGTAGAATTGGTGCCATCGCATTCCACAGAAACGAGAGGGCAAACCAATACACGTTGAGTGTAAAATAATCGCGAAGACGCAACGGGTGTGCGTTCATCGGCGTTCTCCTTGGAACGAGTCAATGACTCGCCCTTATGCGCGCAAAATGTTGCGCGCAATCACCATTCGCAAAATCTCGCTAGTGCCCTCACCAATCATTGTCAAACGATTGTCGCGATAAAAACGTTCGACGGGAAAATCGCGCAAATAGCCCGCGCCGCCATGAATTTGAATTGCTTTCCAACACGCGCGGTCGGCGGCTTCCGACGCAAACAATTTTGCCATTGCGGCTTGCTGGGAAAATTTTTGTCCCGTGTCTTTCAAGTACGCCGCTTGCATCACCATCAAGCGCGCGGCTTCGAGTTCTGTCATCGAATCAGCAATCATCCATTGAATCGCTTGAAATTCGGCAATCGGCTTGCCGAACGCTTGACGCTCTTTGGCGTACTTGATGGATGCTTCGAGTGCGGCGCGTCCCAACCCCAATGCCATCGCGCCAATGCCGATGCGTCCTCCGTCGAGTGTGATCATCGCTTGCTTGAACCCTTCGCCTTCCACGCCGAGTAGATTTTCTTTGGGCACGCGACAATCTTCGAGGAACACCTGAGTTGTCAACGAGCCGTGCAAGCCCATCTTCTCTTCCACTTTGCCGATGACCAAACCCGGCGCATCGCGCGGGACGATAATCATACTCAAGCCGCGATGCCCTTTCGATTTATCGGTCGCGCACAACACGGTGATCGAACGCGCTACCGCGCCCGATGTGACGTACATCTTCGTACCGTTGAGAATCCACTCGTCGCCTTTCAGCACTGCCGTTGTCGCCACCGAACCGGCGAGATCGCTACCACTCTTTGTTTCCGTGAGCGCGAGCGCGCCCAGTCCTTCACCTTTCGCCAGAGGCACCAGCCATTTCTTCTTTTGCTCTTCTGTGCCGAACAAATAAATCGGACCGCAACCCAACGACAGATGTGCCGCGTACGTCAATCCGACCGAACCTGACACGCGCGAAATTTCTTCGACGGCGAGTGCTTGCGACACGGTATCCGCGCCACCGCCACCGTACTCTTCGGGATACGGCAAGCCCAACAATCCTTGCGCGCCCATCTTGGCAAACACATCGGCGGGAAATTCATCCGTCTTGTCAATCTCGGTGGCGCGCGGCGCAATCTCTTTCTCAGCAAAATCGCGCACCATCTCTTGAATCGCGCGTTGTTCCTCGGTCAGTTGGAAATCCATTGTTCCCTCCTTCACCATTGAAGATGATCAAAGACGAAGGACGAAAGACGAAAGAATCATTCGTCATTTGTCCTCCGTCATTCGTCCTTCCAAACGCGGCTCTGCCCACACCGCCCAGTTCCACCGATTGTCACCCAAACCATCGGTGATGAATTCGATGCGCGCGAGATCGCTATTGAATTGCGGCATCGCCACCGCGTGTTCTTCCCACTCGCGCGAACTCTTGACCGCGCTCCACAATTTCCATCCGTTCACCAACACGCGGAATGCCACAAAACGATCCGACGGCAATTCGGCACCGTCGCGAATGCCAATCGCAAATTTCAGTGTCATCGCGCGCACCTCGGCAGGGACTGGCACCAGATACGCCACGCGCGCCGAGCCGCTAGCGGGTGGATGTTCCCACAACGCAATACGCGTGGCGCCACCACAAGTGGCAGGTGCTACCTTGACTTCCATTCCCACAGTCGTGGCTTGAGAAAAATGTTCCAAGAAATCAAAACACCAACTTGCGCCGCGTTTTTCTTGTTGCAATGCTTCAATGAAAGCACGGACACGCCGTAGGTCTTCTTGGGATAACTGATGCAAGCGTTCGATGATCTCTTCCAGAATCGTCATACACAACGATTATACGTTGACAGGTGTGGCTTGTCAATGATGTGCGGCGGTTGTTGCCAAGTCTATTAACGAATGGTGCTAGTAGTCATTCTGAGCGACCGGAGCGAAGAATCTCTCAAAGGACTTTGCGAGACGCTTCGCTGCGCTCAGCGTGACACAATCGCCCCATCACTTTGCTTGC
>JAOACU010000254.1 GCA_026417715.1 Anaerolineae bacterium
AATCTCTCAAACCACTTTGCGAGACGCTTCGCGGAGTTTACCCTGACGAAGGAACTTGTCCTGAGCGAAGCGAAGGAAGGGCTCAGCGTGACACATTGCCTTACCAGCATTACTTTTGTAGCACCACCGAAAGTAAAAGCCCGCCGACTTGACGCGGGCTAAGGTTACTTGTGTTGCAATCTCCTTTTGAAAAATTTGCATCAACGAATGAGTCGTTCCCGTTAGTTGACACGACTATAGCACCTCAACAAGCCCTGTGTTCAAATCATAGTACGCCCCTCGAATGTCCACATCTTGGGAGACAGGTCGTATCAAATTCTCAAGCCGAGCGACTGTCATCCTCACGTGTGCCTTGACGACACAATCAAGCGCCAAGCCCTCGTTCTCGCACTGTTCGATCGCTGGCGCGATTTGTTCTGCGATGCACGCGGTATCGTCATCTAGCGTTGGTTGTCGCCTCCTTGTGATCGCGAGCGATACCGCCCCACAACGCGTATGCCCAAGCACCAACACCAGTGGAATCTTGAGTGCTTTGACGCCAAATAGAATGCTTGCCCTAACGACCTCATCAATGGTGTGCCCGGCTGTTCGGATGACGAACAAATCACCTAGCCCGCAATCGAAAACTATTTCGGGCGGCACGCGCGAATCCGCACAGCCCAGAATCATCGCAAACGGTTGTTGGACATTGCTGACTTGATGGCGCCGGGCAATACTGATGTCAGCACCGCGCGTCTGTCCCAGAGCGAATCGGCGATTCCCTTGCAAGAGTCGTTCCAATATGTCGTTCATAGCAATCGTGTCAAGGCAACCCTACGTGGTTGCCTTGCATCCGACGACCACATAGGGTCAGGGCAACCACGTAGGATCAGGACGCCCACACAGGGTCGCCCCTACAATTCCTCAAATCGCGCTTGGAAAAAGCGCAAACTTTCGGGTTCGTACACCATTCGCAACCCTCGGATTTTGTCACGTTCCTCGTACAACGCCATACAACTTTCCGCGACGACGTCCATATGCAAGTTGGTGTACACGCGACGCGGAATCGTCAAGCGTACGAGTTCCAGTTTGGGTTTGCGATTTTCGCCGGTCTTGGGATCGCGTCCTGCGCTGACAATACCGCGTTCCATCGCGCGCACGCCGCTGTCCACATACAGCGCGGCGGCAAGGGCTTGCGCGGGAAATTGCTCTTGCGGAATGTGCGGCAAGAAACGTTTCGCATCGAGAAAGACCGCGTGTCCGCCAATCGGCACGACAATCGGGATGCCAGCATTGAGCAAGCGATTGCCGAGATAGTGCACTTGGCGCACGCGACTCGCGATGTACGCATCGTCCACCATTTCATAGATGCCGCGCGCGATGGCTTCCATATCGCGACCCGCAAGACCGCCGTAGGTGTGCAAACCCTCGAAGACGACAACCATTTCTTTGGCTTTGGCAAAAAAGTGTTCGTTGTTCGTCGCGAGAAAGCCGCCGATGTTGACGAGGTTGTCTTTTTTCGACGATATGGTCATTCCTTCGCCGTAACTCATCATCTCGCGCAAAATTTCGCGCACCGATTTGTTCGCGTACCCCGGTTCACGCTGTTGGATGAAATATGCATTTTCCACCGCGCGCGTCGCATCGAAAATAATCGGAAGGTCGTAGCGTTTTGCCCACTCGGCAACCTCGCGCAGATTCGCCATCGAGAACGGTTGACCGCCTGCCATATTCACGCACGGCGCAATCGAAAGATACGCAATCGCGTCCGCGCCTTTTTCGTCCACTAGTTTTTGCAACTTGCGAACATCTACGTTGCCTTTGAACGGATGCGGATTTTGCGCATCGTGCGCCTCGTCAATGATGCAATCGTAAAAAATACCACCCGCGCGCTCGACATGTTCGCGCGTGGTGGTAAAGTACATATTCATCGGCACGTATTGTCCGCGCTTGATGCGCAGTTGGGAGGTGATGTGTTCCGCCGCGCGTCCTTGATGCGTTGGCACAACGTACTGAAAGCCATAGATTTCTTGCACGGCTTTTTCAAGGTTGTAAAAGTTGCGCGAGCCCGCGTACGCCTCATCGCCGAGCATCATTCCCGACCACTGCCAATCGCTCATCGCGCTGGTGCCCGAATCGGTAAGCAGGTCAATGTACACATCTTCGCTCTTGAGCAAGAAAGTGTTGTAACCCGCCTCGCGAATTTTCTCGACGCGATATTCGCGCGTGGTCATTTTGATCGGCTCGACCATTTTGATTTTGTACGGTTCAGCAATCGTTCGTGTTTTCATTTTCTCTCCTCGTTGAGAATGATAGACGCAACATTCTTGGTTGCGTCACGTGAGATACATTCGTTTCGAGTCACGCTGCCTATTCTACTCCAATTCGTGCAAAAAACCAAGCCCCGCAATCTTTTGTGGCTCTCGCGGCTTTGTGTTATAATCGCACTGTACAAAATCAAAAGGGAATGTATAAAGCAATGACCAAAGAGTACATCGGTGAAATTGCGCCGCACGGCGGCGTGTTGATGGATCGAATGTTGTATGGTGACGCGCGCGCGGACGCGCTCGCACGCGCGGCGCGCGCACCCAAGATCGCGTTGAACGCGGTCAATCTTTCCGATTTGGAGTTGCTGGCGGTGGGCGCATACTCGCCGCTCACTGGGTTTATGAACCAGCGCGATTATGACTCCGTTGTCGAAACGATGCGCCTTGCCAACGGCTTGGTGTGGAGTATTCCGATTACCCTCGCTGTTTCGCGCGAGCAAGCCGACGCGTTGCGCGAGGGACAAGAAATCGCGCTGACCGAACCTGATGGGCACATTCTCGCGGTGATGACGCTCACCGAAAAGTTCGAGTACGACAAGACGCGCGAGGCGCAAAACGTCTATCGCACGACGGATGAAAAACATCCCGGCGTCGCGCGCGTGTACGCGCAAGGCGAAGTGTATCTGGCGGGTGACGTTTCAGTCATTGATCTTCCGAATAATTTAGAATTCCCGGAATTTCGCCACTCGCCCCTCGCGACTCGCAAAATGTTTGCCGCGCGCGGTTGGCGGCGCATCGTCGCCTTCCAAACGCGCAATCCGATTCATCGCGCGCACGAGTACGTGCAAAAGACCGCGCTCGAAATCGTGGATGGTTTGTTCTTGCATCCGCTCGTCGGCGAAACCAAAGCGGACGATATTCCCGCCGATGTGCGAATGCGTTCGTACCAAGAGTTGTTGCGCGATTACTATCCACCCGACCGCGTGATTCTGGGTGTGTTTCCAGCGGCGATGCGTTACGCGGGTCCGCGCGAAGCAATCTTTCACGCGATTTGTCGTAAGAATTACGGTTGCACGCACATCATCATCGGACGCGATCACGCGGGAGTGGGCAATTACTATGGCACGTACGATGCGCAAAAAATTTTCGATGAATTCAAGCCCGAAGAAATCGGCATTACGCCGTTGATGTTCGAGCATACTTTTTACTGCAAAAAGTGTGGGCAAATCGTTTCTGCCAAAACGTGCCCGCACGGCAAAGAAGATCACCTGATTCTGAGTGGCACGCAAGTTCGCGAAATGCTTGCGCGCGGCGAAATGCCACCACCCGAATTCACGCGTCCCGAAGTGGCGCGTGTGCTCATCGAGGGAATGCGGCAGACGAAGGACGAAAGACCGCAGACGGCGGTCAGCGGTCAGCGGTCAGCAGTCAGCAGTCGTTCAACACAAAAACGTGTTCTAATCATCGGACTTGATTCCGCTGAACCATCACTCGTGTTCGAGCAGTATCGCCACGAACTTCCCAATCTCCAATCTCTAATCTCCAAGGGCGCGTTTGGTCGCATCGAAAGCACAACACCGCCGATTACTGTGCCCGCGTGGATGTGCGCGCTCACGTCCAAAGACCCGGGGCAACTCGGTGTGTACGGTTTTCGCAATCGCGCCGATTATTCGTACGAAAAAATGTTCACGGCGAATTCGCGCGCGATTACGGAACTTGCCGTGTGGGATTACTTGGCGCGCGCGGGCAAACAATCGTACTTGATTAGTGTGCCACCATCGTTTCCACCCAAACCCATCAACGGCGGAATGGTCGGTTGTTTTCTGTCGCCGAGCGCGCAATCCAAGTTCACGTATCCCGAAGCACTGCGCGAAGAAATTTTGCGCGTTGCGCCGAATTATCTTGTGGACGTGCCAAATTTTCGTACCGATGATAAACACGCGCTCTTGCAAAAAATCTATGAGATGACCGACGATCATTTCAAGGTGATTCGGTATTTCGTCAAAGAAAAAGCGTGGGATTTTTTGATGTCGGTCGAAATCGGCGTGGATCGGTTGCATCATGGTTTTTGGAAGTATCACGATGCCACGCCTGTCTCTTATA
>JAOACU010000255.1 GCA_026417715.1 Anaerolineae bacterium
ACCGCAACACGATGAAACTGGCTTTGCGAACCCGTATTTTGCAGACCGATATTCCATTACTGTCTAGTTTTCTTGATATCTTTGGATATCAGTATGAATATATTGATGCTATGAGTGCGGCAGCTTGGCGAGCGGTCTGGGAGGAATGGATGACAACAGAGCCCCAGACTGCCCCTATTGCCCCAGCTATGATGGATTTCTTGCTTTATAGGATTGGACGTGAATACTGTGAAGATAATTTAGTCGAGTTTAGGTGCGAAAACAATCATCACTTGTTTCATTTTGGCGCACGGTTAAAACGTTGTCGTGAATGTCGCAGTGTATTGACACCACAAAAAAATTTCTTGCCCTGCCAAGTCTCTAGCCGACAGTTGCCACGTGATGAGGAAGGCGTGCTACGCTTGGACAAAGCAAATCTACTTCGAACCTTTGATGGTGTCTGCATTTTTGAATCGGTTTGCCAACCCAAGTCAGATGACTTTAAAAAACTTGCTCCACCCAGAGCCATTTCGATTATCGGACGTACAAGCTGGACAGAATCATACGCCTATAAGGATAAGGGAGGTGGAGGAATGATGGGATAATTTTTATCGTTGAATTTCGTTCTAAATTTCACTTGTATACGCTTTACGCTGAATGTGTGTTGGTCAAGTAGCGGAGGAACTATGTCAGGACATTCCAAATGGGCACAGATCAAACGTAAAAAAGGTGTTGCCGACGTTAAAAAGGGTCAATTGTTTACGCGACTCGGACGTGAAATCACGATTGCCGCGCGTGAAGGTGGCGGTGATCCGAACGCTAACTTTGCCTTGCGCTTGGCAATCGAAAAAGCGCGCGCGGCAAATATGCCGAAAGAAAACATCGAGCGCGCGATCAAACGCGGTACTGGCGAATTGCAAGAGGAAGGCGGACGACTCGAGGAAGTGATGTACGAAGGATATGGCGCTGGCGGCGCCGCGCTCCTCGTCCAAGTACTGACCGACAATCGCAATCGTACAGCGGCAGAGATTCGACACCTGTTTACGCGCGGCGGTGGCAACCTTGCCGCAACGAACGCGGTCGCATGGATGTTTGAGAAGAAAGGCGTCATCACCGTCGAAAACGCCAAGAATCCTGATGATCTTGCGCTCGAGTTGGTAGATGCCGGCGCGGAAGACTACAAAGTGGATGGTTCGATTCTCGAATTGTACTGCGCGCCCGAAAACTTGAAAATGCTGCGCGAGGCACTCGAAAAGCGCAAGATTCCTTTCACCAATGCCGAACTTGCGTGGATTGCCAAAAATCCCGTCAAGGTGAGCGATGAGCAAGCCCTCTCCACGCTCAAGTTGATGGAGTCGCTCGAAGAACACGACGACGTGCAAAAGGTGTACACCAATCTCGACATCAGCGATGCCGTGATGGCAAAGTTTGAGACTGCCAAAGCATAGTCAAAGATGCCAAACAAGCCAAAAGTGCCAAACTTGCCAAACAAAATTTTGGCACGTTTGGCTATTTTGGCACATTTGGCATATTTGGTTTTTTGGCATATTTGGCTCGTCTGCAATGATTATCTTGGGAATTGATCCGGGCACCGCCATCACTGGCTATGGCATCATCACTAGCGATGGTGATGTGTTGAAGCCGGTGACGTTTGGCGTTATCACCACATCGTCCGAGTGGACGTTGCCGCGTCGTTTGCAACACATCTACGCGGAACTGACCGCGTTGATCACACGCTATCAACCGACGGACGCGGTCATCGAAAAATTGTTTTTCAACAAGAATGTTCGCACTGCGCTGTCGGTAGGACAAGCGCGCGGTGTGGCGTTGCTTGCTGCCGCGCACGCGGGCGTCACGATTCACGAATACACACCGTTGCAAATCAAACAAGCCGTCGCTGGCTATGGTCGCGCCGACAAGGTGCAGATTCAACAGATGGTCAAGTTACTGTTGCACCTCGACGCGATTCCACAGCCCGATGACGCGGCAGACGCGCTCGCCATCGCGATTTGTCACGCGCACAGCGCGCGGTTTGAGCGAGTGATACGTGAGGCGTGAGACGTGAGGCGTGAGGGCGAACGTGCGAAAGAGCGTGAGAGCGAGTGTGACACGCAATACGGAATACGTAATATTACGTAATCCGTATTGCGTAAAACTCGAACCCCGAACTTTGAACCTCGAACCTGAAACTTGAAACCTGTAACCTGAAACTTGCAACCTGAAACTATGATCGCAACTTTGCACGGCAAAATCCAAGCGCGCACGGACGACGCGCTGATTGTGAATGTCGGCGGTGTCGGTTTTCGCGTTCGCGTGCCGACGAGTACGCTAGCGAATCTCGGCGCGATCGGTAGCGAAGTGCAATTGTTCACGCACTTGCACGTACGCGAGGATGAAATTTCGTTGTACGGTTTTGCTACCGAAGACGAACTGAATTTGTTCGAGACGCTGTTGACCGTGAGTGGCATTGGTCCCAAAGTGGGGCTGGGCATTCTTTCCGCCGCGCCTGCCGATACGTTGCGCGTTGCGATTGCGCAAGGTAACGTAGATGTGCTGACCGCGATTCCGGGCATCGGCAAAAAGACCGCGCAACGATTGATTTTGGAACTCAAAGGCAAGATTGATGTGAGCGGTCTCGGTGAGATAAGTGAGTTGACGCCGCTGGACAAAGATGTGATTGACGCGCTCATCAACTTGGGTTACAGTGCCGCCGAAGCAACGCGCGCCGCACGCGCCGTGCCATCCAACGTGCAAGCCCTCGAAGAGCGCGTGCGCGTGGCGTTGCAGTATTTGGGGGCAAGGTGATGTAGTGTATCCAGCGTTATGTTGGGAAAGGAGGTAACGATGAAACGCGCCCTTCGTCTATCCCTGTTCGCCCTTCTGACGCTTGTTATCGCCATCGTTTCCACAAGCCACGTACGCGCCGCCACTTGGACGGTGAATAGCACTGCCGATACCTTAGATTCGTCCTGCAACTGTAACACAACTTGTACATTGCGCACTGCCATCGCTTGCGCCAATACTGGGGATACCATCAACTTTTCTGTCTCTGGCACTATCAACATTGGCACAGGTGGATATGGTTCGGGCTATCTCATCAATAAACAGTTGACGATTGATGGCAACGGTCAATCCATTATCATTAACGCAACTGGCATCACCGATTCTGCTTTTATGTTCGTCAGTGGTTCTGCCAATTCGGTGCTGAAAAATATTACCGTGCAGGGCAACGCGGCGACCAATAACCCGCTCATCAATATTAGTGCAAATAATGTAACCATCGGTCCACAAGTTACTGTGCAAAACAATGCGAATGGTAGTGGTATTCAATTTACAAGTAACGTCTCTGGTGGAACCGTAATAGGGAGCACAGTCAGAAATAACAACGGCAGTGGGATTCTTCTTCTCTCAGTGACTGGAATTACCATCCAGAATAGCGTGGTCACTCAGAATACCCACGAAGGTATCAATCTCAACGGGGCAGACGGTAATACAATCAGTGGAAACTATATTGGTACAGATACTACCCTCAATCCCTTGCCGAATAACAATTCTGGTATCGCAATGACGAACGGCGCAAGCGGTAACCTTGTGGAGAATAACACGATTGCGTATAACCAATATCAGAACGTACTCTTGAGCGGAAGTGGGACAAGCAATAATACCGTACGGAACAATGTAGTCTTCTCTGGTGCTTGCAACACACCTTCTACAAATGACAACGCGGGGATTGTGATAACAAATGGCGCCTCGAATAACACGGTTGGACCAGGCAATCGGGTGTACTGCCATCGTTACGATGGAATTCAAGTTGTAGGGACGAACACCAACTCTAATCAAATTGTGGACAACACGGGTGGCGCGTTCACAGCGTGTACGCTGTCTGGGGTGACGGGTAGTGTTATCGCTTGTAACGGACGGGGTATCTCGATTATCAACGAATACAACAACACAGGTTTTCCAAGTATCTCTCCGTCTGGAAGTACGAATCCGAACGGACCTAACGGTACGCTAATTCAACGCAACCTGATCGCCAATAATCGTTCCGATGGGATTTATGCTGTTCGCACCACCAATACGACCATCGGTGGCGCAACGGGAAACGGAAACACCATTCAGAACAATTCAGGAAATGGTGCGAATATCGTTGGATCGAGCGGTGTCTTTTCCTACAATCAAGTCTCTTCCAGCGGTGTAGACGGGATACGCGTTGAACCGCACTATGGACTTGATCGTAACTATGTGAATTATACCGATGACGGTAGGAGTATGTACAACGGATATGAGAGGTTTAATTATAGTTTTTCGGGTGAAAGCCGTTATGAAAGTAACCTTAAGGTGGCGGGGAGTGTTAT
>JAOACU010000256.1 GCA_026417715.1 Anaerolineae bacterium
CTCTAATTGTAACACATCATTGGATTTTTAACCACTACCCAAATAGCGAACAATCGCTAATGTTCCGAACAAACACACATAGCCACACGCCAGCGCAACAAACAATCCCAAAATCTCACAGAAGGATTGCGCACGACAGTGTGACGTGGCAGCGTTGGCCGAGCAAGCATACCTGCCCCAAGCGCTAGAGCCAAGAGCAAAATGAACTCGATGAAAACTTGCATCACTCTCGATCACCCAGGTTCGCCACACGCGATAAACGCGCGATGAATCTGCTTGTGCCCTTGCTCATCGTACGCCACATAGTACGGTTTGCGCTGCGCAATCAACTCTTGCATATCCACTGACGCGCCAGGCGGTGGCACATACACACGCCGACGTGCCACCAATTTGGCAATATGATCGCGCACGCGTCGCTCTTGGGCGCGATCAACCTGATGCAAGTGTGCCGCCGCAATCACGCCATCGGGATTCACTTGAACGGTCATTGCGCTGGCTAGCACGGCTTGTACACCACTAACCTCGCGCAGCGATTCGCCAGTGAAGGTGACACGACGCGGCGCGATGTAATACAACAGCCGCGTTTGATCACGCCGCTTTTTTTCACCAATCAACCGAAACTCGGTCTTGGGTATTGGAAGCCACTTGCGAATTCCCGAAGGCAAGTCCTCACCCACACGTGTCGTTGGCAATTCCCACGTAGGACGTTTCTCCAACGGCATACTCAGCACACCTTCCAACGCGCTGGTGCGTATGTGCATCGCACCTGCCGCCTTGCATAAAGCGGTGGCTTCTTGTCCTTTCAACAAGCGGCGTTTGACCAAAGCGTGCTTGAGAATCGGAAAATACTTGCCATCGAAATTTTGCACACTCGCCGTCAACAACGCGACAGCAAGTGTCTTGAACAGTGCGTCACCTTTTGGTGCTAGTAGCACGCCTTGCGCAACGAGATGTCCTGTGATGGTACGCGCCTCTGCCAACGCATCGTCGGGCGCGCGACTCTCACGGCGCAACGTTTCGTAGATACCGACCAAGACGTCGTACAGCGCACCAGAAAAGATGCGCGAGAAATTGTGCGATTCGGAACTGAGTCGCGTGGCAGGCACACGCGCGGGTAACTTGCTCGGATCGCGATAGCGGAATGGATTGGCTAAATCGCGCAGAGCGTCGGGAGAAACAACGGCGTGCGCGTAACCCGCATCAAACAAGCCGCGCGCCATCTGTTCGGCAAGGCGTGTGACGGTGTTACTTTTTGCCAAATCGCCATTGTTTTCAGCAAGTACCAGCGCGCGGACTTGGGGCAAATCGAGCGCGACAAGCAGTGCGGAAAAATCGCTGAATGCCTCGTGAAAAGCGGCACTTTCGGAAAGGAGCGAATCCCAATACTCTGGGTGCTGCGCGTCCAAAATCGCGTGACCGCACTCGTGCGCGATAATGTCGCTGCTCTCACACGTGTAAACGATCTCGCGCGTGCGAGGGTTAGTGGCATAACAAAATTTCAGTGCGGTGCGATCGTAATACGCATTGAACTCTTCGTTTGCGCGCGGCACAATCGGCAAACGCGCAAAGCCCGGTTGCCACGCCCATGCGCGATCGAAGAAATCGAACCACATTGCGTACGTGCGTGTGAGAACGACGTGCAATTGTCCGGCTTGGAATTGAGGTGTGCCTGGTGGAAATAAACCACCTGTGCCGTCCCAGCCCGGAATCGCAAAGGGTGATTGATCTTGGGGCGGTGTGACTTGGACGAGTGATACCCCGGGCGTGCCCGGATCGTTGAGAAAAATGTTGACGAGATTGGGCATAGAATCGGTTAGGCGATGAACGCGCGACGCAAACGTTTATGTCCCTGCGCGTCGGTTTGGACGTACCATGCTTGACGACGCGCGCGCAACGCGTCGGGATCGATCGTTTCATCAGGCGCGGCGAGATAGATGGCGTTCATCTTTGCCAACTTGCGCACATTGTCTTTTAACAAACGCAAGCGTTGCTCATCGAGTGGAGTGACTTGTGTGGATACGCACGTGCCGCGCGCATCGAAACGCAAGCGCGCGGTGAGATGTTCGTCCACCGTCACACCATTCGCCACACCAAACTCCGCGCCGACGATGCGAATCGGCAAGGTGATGTCGTACTCTACCGATACGCCGTTGGCATCGCGCGTGATGTTTTTCAATTGGACTTGCGCGTCGGCTGGCAAATTCAGCGCGGCTTTGACTTGCTCGATGAACTCGCCATCGCGCGCCACTTCAATTCGGGTGAGGCGTAATTCGTCCATCTTGCCTCACTGACCTTTCTAGACGTTACTTTTTCGCGCGCGGTTTAAGAATCGTTGGAAACGGCAAACGCGGTAGTCTCACGCGAGGACGTGTGGGCCTGGGTGCACGCGCGACAATCTCTTGTGCGATTTGCTTGCCGCGCGCAAGCGCGTCTGTGTACACCTCGCGCATCCCGCGTCCCGAAAGTTTGTGCCCCGTTTGATACCAGTGCCAAATCGCTTCACCCACCGCGTAGGTGCCCGCGTATGCTACGGCGACTTTGGGAATGATACCCCACACTGGAATCAAACCGACGAGTTGTCGCGCGATCTGCCGCCAGATGAATCCCGCGCCCACGACACTCCCCAACTCGGCAACGTGTGCTTGCCATTCCGTCGGCAAACCCAACGCCAACCCCAGTTTGTACACCATCAATGCCTGATTCTTGGTCAGGATGAACATATCGGCGAGATTGAAGGGGATGTTGAGTGCAGGCACAATCTCAGCGACACCGGTGCTCAACGCGTACGACGCATTCGCAAACGCGGTGTCGTTGATCAAGTCGCGCGCGACCGCCGCGCGAAACAAGGGGTACTGACGCGCGAGCGCGAGTTTGCGCTCGTTCAAGGCGTCCACCACGCGCGGCACCAAATTCTGCGCGAGCGACGTGGAATCCGTTGCGCTACCCCACGCCACGCGCGCGCCTTTCCACATTGCCAAGGTCGCGTTGACGAGGCGCGCATCGGGCACTAGGTCCATCTTGTTGTAAAAGACAACGATGTTGTGACCAGCGCGTTGCCAATCGGCAAAGAGTTGCGCCTCGCGCGCAAAATCGTCGCGTGTGGCATCGAGCATCAAGACGATCAGATCAGCCGCCTGAGCGCGCTCACCAGAATCCAACGTCAATTCCAATGTTGGTGCAATCGTTGATGTCTGTGTGCGCGGGTCGCGATGCAATGCGGCAATCAAGGTGCTCTTGCCCACACCCGTCGCGCCTACGACGGCGAATACCAGTGGTTGTTCGGCTTCTTCCGCTAGTGGGCGCAGATCGAGTTCTTTGAGTGTATTCCAGATGTTACCGAGATCAGTCCAATTGGGCATTGTAGCGTTTCAGGTTACAGGTTTCAAGTTTGGTGTTGGACACTTTATCTTGCCCTCGCCCGCTCTACCATCTCTCGCGCTAACCGATTATGCCGCGCAATCACCGCGCCCAACTCCACCGTCGTTAATTCACCATTCTCCACGATCACACGCCCGTTGATGACACTCAAATCCACGCGCGGCGGCGTACAGAAAACGAGCGCGGCGACTGGGTCGTGCAGCGCGCCCGCAAAATCCAAACGCTCCAACTTGATGCCGATGAAATCGGCGGCTTTGCCCACTTCTAACGCGCCAATGTCGTCGCGTCCCAACACGCGCGCGCCACCCAGCGTCCCAAGTTCCAACGCTTGCCGCGCGGTGAGCGCGCGCGGATCGCCGCCGACGCGTTGCAACAACATCGCTTGGCGTGCCTCTGCAAGCATATGCGACGAATCGTTCGACGCGCTACCATCCACACCCAAGCCGACCTTAACACCTGCGCGCAACATTTTCACGATAGGCGCGATACCCGATGCGAGTCGCATATTCGACGAAGGACAATGCGCGACGCCGACACCACACTGGGCATAACGCGCGATTTCCGCATCGTTCACCCAAACGCAATGCGCGAACCACACATCGTCGCCCATCCATTCGAGATGTTCTGCGTAATCCACCGGGCGCTTGCCGAATTTTTGCAAACAAAATTCTTCTTCGTCGCGCGTTTCCGCAAGATGCGTGTGCAAACGCACACCGTACGCGCGTGCAAGACGCGCCGATTCGCGCATCAAATCGGGTGTGACGCTGAATGGCGAGCACGGCGCAAGGGATACGCGGCACATCGAGTACGGTTTGGGATCATGGAACGTCTCGATGACGCGACGCGAATCGCGCAAAATCGCGTCTTCGCTATCGCACACGCGGTCGGGCGGCAAGCCCCCCTGCGATTCGCCGAGTGACATCGAGCCGCGCGTCGGGTGAAAGC
>JAOACU010000257.1 GCA_026417715.1 Anaerolineae bacterium
CCTCACAGGTCTCCGAGACGTGTGAGGTCTAGACTCTCTCTCCAAAAGCGAGCAACTTTTTTCTCCACAAGTTTCTGGGTTTTTCGTGGAATGGCGATGAATCGCCCACTACAAACCAACGTGTTCTTGGTGGACGAAGATTCTATAACGTCTATCCGTTCGATTTACGACGCAGTGGAAAATGTTTCCACCACGCCGTCAACCATGTTCCTCGCGCGGCACGCCGCCGCGATATGGATTCCACGCCAAGATGTTTCGTGGTTGGCGCGATCAAAACCGCGCGCGATTTACCACCACCCTCATCGGGTCCAACGATACCGCGTTCTTCGAGTTGGTCCATCAAACGCGCCGCGCGCGGATAGCCGATGCCGAGTTTGCGTTGCAAGAACGAAATCGAAGTGCGGTCCGATTGACGCACCAGCGCAATTGCGCGCTCGATCAATTCATCGTCGCTTCCTTCTGCTACCTCGCCACCAAAATCTTTCCACGGGGCTTGGCGCGGAATGTCGAGCAAATCGGTGATAGCGCGTTCGCGCCAGAAATTGACGAGGCGCGCGATCTCATCGTCCGAGACAAAGCATCCTTGCAAACGCACCAACTTGGACGAATCACTTGCCATATACAGCATATCGCCGCGCCCCAGCAATTTTTCCGCGCCGAGCGTGTCCAGCACTACGCGCGAATCCACGCTACTCGTCACCGCAAACGAAATGCGCGCGGGAAAGTTTGCCTTGATCAAGCCGGTCACCACATCCACCGATGGGCGTTGCGTGGCGATGACCAAGTGAATGCCGGTCGCGCGCGACATTTGCGCAAGACGCGTCAACAACTTTTCGGTTTCTTCGGGTGCCGCGAGCATCAAATCGGCAAGTTCATCAATCAGCGCGACGATGTACGGCATCGTGTCGCCATTCGTCTTGTTCATCTTCTCGTTGAACGCGTCAATGTTGCGCACTTTTTCTTTGGCGAACAGCGTAAACCGATTGTCCATCTCGCGCGTCAGCCAACGCAAACACGGCACCACTTCTTCGACATTCACGACGACAGGACCCAAGAGGTGCGGAATGTCGTTAAAGTTCACCAGTTCGACGCGCTTGGGGTCTACCATAATCAAGCGCAAATCGTCGGGCGAGTTGTTGAAGATGAGACACGCGATAATCGCATTGATGCAGACCGATTTGCCCGAACCCGTCGCGCCAGCGATGAGCAGATGCGGCATCGCGCCCAAATCGGCAACGTGTGGCGCACCCGAAACATCGCGTCCCAGCGCAATCAGCAAAGGATTTTTCTTTTTCTTGGTTTTGAAAACATCGCTCTCCATCACACCGCGCAGCGAGACGACCGAGACCGATTGATTAGGAACTTCGATGCCCACCATCGGTTTGCCGGGCACCGGCGTTTCGATGCGAATCGGTGCTACCGCGAGCGCGAGTTCCAAATCGTGTTGCAACGCGGCAATCCGATTGACCGAAACTTTGCGCGCGCGTACTTGTCCATCGCTCCCACGTCGCTCGATGAAACCGGGTTCGAGTCCAAACTGAGTCACGGTGGGACCGGCGTGAATTTCTACAACTTTGGCAGGCACGCCAAAGTTCGCCAGTGTCTCTTCGATGATACGCGCCTTGCGATTCGCATCCGTTTCGCCGTACTTGGCTTCGCTCGTCATATCCAACAAGTCGAGCGAAGGAAGCGCCGGCGCACGACGTCGCGCGCGTTGTCGCGGCGTGAGAACGGTTTGCGAGGCGGTGCTGGTTTTCATCGGTGGCTTGGTGCCAAACGCGGGGCGGACGCTGGGTGCAGTGACCGCGCTCTCGTCCGACTCTTCGGGCTTGGTCGGCGGCGCGGGTCGCGCGGGTGGTGTCACAGGTTCGCGTTGAACCACTGGCGGTTTGGCTGGCGGCGGTAGTTTGATCGGTGCGGGTGCAGGGGCAGGTCGTTGAGGTTGTTCCGCGCGCTCGGCAAGCGTATCGCTCCACGCGCGCAGTTGTGCGGCGGACAAGCCCACAATCGCAGGAATCAGCAACAAGCACAGAACGATCAAGACGATGATGCTGGGCGTGGTGCCCAAAAAGTATGCGGTCGCGCGTGCCAATGCCCAGCCGATGAAACCACCACCGTTACCGCTTTGTGCGAACGCGCCAGGATCACTCGGCGCGGCAATGAGGTGTAGCAACGCGAGCACCAGCGCGAAGAAAATTTCGCCGGCAAAAATGCGTCCCCACGCAAGCGTTCGTTCGCCGACGTTGCCGCGTCGCAACAAGAACGCGCCCGCGCCAAAGGCAACGAGCGGTAGCGCGTACGCGCCCCAGCCAAAGAGGGCTTGGAGCACATTCGCCACCACATCGCCGATGGTGCCGCGTGTGACGCGCAACAAGGTCAAGAGCATCAGCGCGCCGAGTAAAAAGAAGAGCACGCCCCAAATTTCGCGCTGGGCTTGCGGCGTCAGGTTCCAGCGCCACCATTGTTTCGATTCTTTGGGTTGTTCCCTTGCACGTCGCTGTGCCATTCGTTATCCTAACTTTGCCAAATAGTCCCAGTAACCGGGATCAGGTTCCGGCGGTGGAGCAGGAGGACGATTGTTGTTGTGTGAACGGGGACGCCGCAAACCGAGTTTCATTCTTTGTTGCGTAGCATCCAATTCCAGCACACGCACACGTACAGTCTGCCCCACCTGCAAATCTTGGTGTGCAGAAGCGTGATTCCCGCGCGACAATTCGGAAATATGCACCAGTCCTTCCACACCTTCGTTCACGCGCACGAACGCGCCAAACGGGACGATGCTCGTCACCACGCCTTCCGTCCAATCGCCGGGTTTCAATTTATCGCCGATGGTCAGCCAAGGGTTGGGAGTCAGGCGTTTGAGCGAACATGCGATTCGTTTCTGCTCTCGATTGACTTCGAGGACGTACACCTCCACTTCTTGTCCGGGCTGAAGGGCTTGGCGCGGATGCGGAACATAGTGCCATGATAATTCAGAAACGTGAATGAGTCCTTCGACGCCACCCAAATCCACAAACGCGCCAAAGTCGGTGACATTCCGAACGATGCCGCGTCGCGTTTGTCCGGGCTCAAACGTTGCCAGCAGTTGCTCCGCGCGCGCGCTGGGTGAATTGGCGACGCGCTCGGACAGGATGAGACGATTGCGCGCGCGATCAAGTTCGATAGTTTGAACACGCAGCATTGTGCCGACATAGTTGGCGAGTGCCTGCGCGCGCTCTTCCTCCGAAAGTTGACGCGGGAGTGAAGCGAGTTGCGAAGCGGGGACAAAACCGCGCACGTTCCCCAAATCCACCAAGACTCCGCCACGATTGTACCCCACCACGCGCAGTTCGAGTACCTCGCCTTGCGTGTAACTGGCTTGCGCGCGTGCCCAACCATCGGTTTGTGTAGCCGACGATGTGTTGCCACTGGTTTGCGATGTGCCTAACAACATCTGCCAATAATTTTCGTCAGGTGCTTCTTCCCAAGGTGCAAGTTGTTCCATCCATCTACCTCTCAACCAAAACACATAACTGATGTTACACAGGTGTAGGACAAGTTCGCAAACTTGTCCTACAATGTCACACCGAATTTTCTAGCGTCTGCGTAAGGTGAGCACATAAAAAACGGTTTTTTCCGCGCGGGTGACTTGCGGGGAAAAAACCATCACGATACAGAAATCACTTGTTCCACCGAATCCATCCAGACGTGCGCGGCGACCTGTGTGCATTATACGCAGAATGGCGCGGATTTGTCAACACGCGCGCATTTGACAAAAATAGCGGAACGCGTAAAATAGAGGTGCCTCAATGCCGAGGTAGCTCAGTTGGTAGAGCACGCGGCTGAAAACCGCGGTGTCAGCAGTTCGATTCTGCTCCTCGGCACCATTAGTTAGATAGTTTGTTAGTGCAATAGTTCGATAGTTTAAAAAGTCAAAAACCGCAGAGACCCACTATCGCACTATCTAACTATTCAACTATTGAACTAACGCGCGGAAGTAGCTTAGCGGTAGAGCGTCTCCTTGCCAAGGAGAAGGTCGCGGGTTCAAATCCCGTCTTCCGCTCTCCAATTTCCATCAGGACGGAGAATCACCTCCGTCCTTTTTGTTTATGCGGTGACTCGATTGAACGGGCAATAGTTGTAGGCGAGACTATGTCCGTTTTTTGTCTTTTTACGGCGTTGCACTATACTGTTAGCCGATTGTAAGCGAATTGTCAGTCCTGCTTTTCCAGCCATCGCCTATAAAGCGGACTAAACGAGCGCATCGAATTGATCTGCCGCGCGACTTTGGCGCGCAATTTATAGTCACAATACATCCAACCCGCAAC
>JAOACU010000258.1:0-1132 GCA_026417715.1 Anaerolineae bacterium
CCGGCGCGATAAATCGAAATGTTC
Organism: Anaerolineae bacterium; assembly: GCA_026417715.1. Classification (GTDB taxonomy): domain Bacteria; phylum Chloroflexota; class Anaerolineae; order UBA4142; family UBA4142; genus VGOB01. The sequence goes on from JAOACU010000258.1 coordinate 25, forward strand.
TTGGGGAGAAAGTCTAGACCTCACAGGTCTTGGAGACCTGTGAGGTCTGAACAAGCGATTTGCCGTTTTCTACCTAGAGCGAATCGAAAATCGGCAATCGGCAATCGCAAATCAGTACCCCAACCCTATGAAAGCCCCCTCTGCATCCAACATCTTGCCACGCGCCACTGCCGCGTCGAACTCAGCACGTGGCATTTGTGTTTCCAACTCGGCAAGAAAGCGGGTCACGGATGCGCGTGCTTCCGCGTCCAATGCGGGATGATGCAGTGCACAAGTCAACCACTCGACCGCGCGCGTGAGGTTGCCTTGACACGCCGCCAAGCGTCCCAGTCCTGCTACTGCTTCGACAAGGCGTCGCGTCGCATGAATTTCGCGCGCCAAGGTCAACGCCTCGATATAGCAAGCCCGCGCGGTGACATAGTCGCCGAGTTCGGTGCACGTCGCGCCGAGATTATCCAGCGCGGTGGCAATCCCCCAACGATCGCCCAGTTCGCGGTACACGTCGAGGGCGTGCGCGTAAAACGATTGTGCTTCCGCATAGTTCTCCTGGCAGGAGGCAGTAAAGCCCAGATTGTTGAGACAGATGGCTTGCCCCAACCGATTGCCAGCGGTTTGAAAAATCTCCAGCGCTTCACGATGCGCTGCGCGCGCACGCGCATACTGACGCAATTGATTCAAAACGCTACCCGAATTGATGAGTGTCTTGGCAACGCCAAGATGGTCATTCAGGCGTCGTCGAATGGCAAGCGACTCGTCTAACAAGGTTTGGGCGCGCGGAGCATCACCCGCGAGGTGAAAGAGAAATCCCAGGTTGCTCAAGCCGCGCGCCACACCCCAGTCGTCTCCAGCGGCGCGCGCACAAGCCACACTGGCTTCGAGGTGTGTAATCGCTTGCTCGCGCTGTCCCAAACGCTCGGCAACCAAACCGAGATAGTTGAGCGCGAACGCTTCTCCGCTCAAGGCGTGGGCGGTGTGAAAAATCGCGCGGCTAGTCTCCAACAGCGTTTGCGCGCGCGTGAAATCGGAACAGCGCATTGCAAAAAAACCTTCCCACGCCAAGAGACGCGCGCCCACCACATCCGCCACGCGCGTCGCAAGATCGTGCGCT
>JAOACU010000258.1:1142-4258 GCA_026417715.1 Anaerolineae bacterium
GAATTAGGGATGGTCTGTGGGGGAGGAGTCGGGTTTTTGGGATTCTTCCGGTTCCACATGGATAGTAACTTGGCTTAAGCGGGGCAAAGCGGCCCGGAGGTGTTTCTCGATCATTTCGGCCAGATCGTGCGCTTGGGCAAAGAGTGCTGCACCCTCCTGCGTCCAACTCCGCACCTCCAAAAAACTTCCCAGCCCCTCCGCCGCACGTTCGAGTATGTCCATCTGCGCGTGAGCGATGCCCCACTGCCACGCCGCGCGAATGTTGTGAATGTCTTCGCTCACTTGCGCCAGCGCGTCCGACTTGCCTAACCGCAAATCTGTCCGACGCGCGTGCAGCAAGTCGGCGTAATAACGCGCGTGCGCGTGATGCGTCTGTTCAGCATCTTCGGGCGTAGCGCACAATTTCTCATCGGCAAATTGCCGCACTGTTTCCAACATCGCATAGCGCGGCGCACGCGCGCGCACCAACGATTGGCGCACCAGCGCGTCGAGCGTATGCGTGGTCGCTTGGGCAATTTGCATCGCGGCGACTTGATCGAAACCACCGCGAAAGACAGCGAGTCGGCGAAACACCGCGCGCTCGTGTTCATCGAGCAAACGCCACGAATGCTCGAACGCGGCAGACAAACTGCGATGACGCGGCAACGCATCGGGCATCGTGGTTACCAGCGTGGTGAGATCGCGTTCGAGGGTGCGCGCAACGGCATCGTAATTCGTGCCCAGCGTTGCCGCGAGTTCGATGCCGAGTGGCAAGCCCTCGACCAACTGGCAGATGCGAACGATAGCAGGCGCGTTCACCGCGTTCAAGGCAAAGCAGTGTTGGACGCGCTGTGCCGCTTGGACGAAGAGTTGCACTGCCTCGAACGTCGCAGGATCGTCGCGCGTGACGCGCGGAAACGCGAGACCATCGAGCACATACACCCATTCGCTCTGCAAATTCAAGCGCTCGCGCGAAGTGGCAAGGATTTTGACATCGGGCGCGCGGCGCAACAGTTCGGTCAGTATCGCGGCGCCTGCGCGCAACTGCTCCACATTGTCCAAGACGAGAAGCATTTCCTTGTCGCGCAAGAAATCACTCAGCGCGTCGAGCGGATTGCCACCGCGCGATTCGAGGTCGAGCGTGGCGGCGATGGTGGGGATGAGTTGTTCGGGCGCGCGTACGGCTTCGAGCGCGATCCAACGCACGCCGTGCAAAAAGCGTTCGATACACGCGGTCGCAACAGCGAGCGCGAGGCGCGTCTTGCCGATGCCTCCCGCACCAGCAACGGTGAGCAAACGACATTCGGGCTGATTGAGCAAAGCGAGTATCTCGGCAAATTCTTTTGTGCGTCCGATGAACGGTGTGAACGACGACGGCAAGTTGTGGCGCGGTAAATTCTCGGCGATGCGAATGCGCTCGTAGAGGTGCATGGTTGGCGCAGAGGGCGGAACGCCGAGTTCGGTGGCAAGCATCTGTTTGCACGCGACGTACTGTGCGGGCGCGGCGGTGCGCTGTCCATTGCGCGCGAGCGCGAGCATCAGCAAACGATGCGCTTCTTCGCGCCACGGATCGAATTCGAGTAGGCGGCGCAGTGAGGTGATGGCGTCGGGCAGATGGCGCTGCGCCAGGTGAAATTGTGCCAGCCGATACAGCGCATCGAGGACATACTCACGCAGACGCGTGCGTTCGCGTTCGAGCCATTCGTTGAACAACACATCGTTGGGCAAATCGAAACCAGCGAGCAAATCGCCGCGATACAGTTCGGCGAGGCGTTGCCAAACGTGGGGAGAAGATTCGCCCGCGTGAATCAAGCGCGTAAACTCATCGGTGTCGAGCGTGACGTGAGGAGGCGCGCGCCACGCTACCGACACACGATCGGCATCGCACACTGTCGTACGGAGTACCTCGTTCAGATTCCACAAGGCAAAGCGTAAATTATCGAGCGCCTTTTTTTCGGGACAGTCCGACCAGAGGAGACCAGCAAGGTGACTGCGCGTGTGCGTGCCGGGATTGAGCGCAAGGTAGGCGAGGAGCGCCAGCACCTTGCGACTCTTGAATGGAGGAAGCGGTTTGCTATCCCGCTCGATAATCGGTGTGCCAAGCAGGCGAATGCGGAGCATCTCTTGGGATGGAGGACGAAGGACGGAGGACGAATGCCTTCGTCTTTCGTCGTTTGTCCTTCGTCCAACCAGTAAACGCTGAGTAAACGCTGGATATGTAAAATAGGGTCAAACAAATTATATCATACTTTAGAACAAATCGCTATGCCTGCCTACCGCCATCTGTATTTCCTGTATGTGTGGAATGAACCGTGCAACGATGCTACACAGCCCGCGCTGTGGCGTTATCGCTTGGAAGATGCGACCACGCGCGAGAAACATCTGTTCAGCGCATTGGACAAGTTGATCACGTTCTTGCAAGAGCAAGAACAGACGCGTGGATTATCTACGGCTGATCAACAATGTGAAGGTTCCGATACGAACGCGTAGACTGTTCGTAAATTCTACATCAGGAGGAAAAAATGAAGAAACACACGATTCGTTTGTGTCGCACCTTGTCCCGTGCCGCGCGCAATCGTGTACGGACGAGTTCATTTGCGCTACTCTTGGTGCTGGGATTGCTGGTGCTACTCCCCGGTTCCGTGTCTGCCGCCGATGGCGACTTGGACACCACTTTTGGCGATCCTCAGGTGAACGGTGATGTTTATGCGCTCGCGCTCCAGTCCGATGGAAAGGTGCTGATTGCTGGTGACTTTACACAGGTGGGGACAACCTCGATGAATTACGTCGCGCGATTGAACGCGAACGGCACGCTCGACACTTCTTTTGGTAATCCGCAAGTGGACCAATCGGTGTATGCACTCGCACTCCAGTCCGATGGCAAAGTGCTGATCGGCGGGATATTTGTATGGGTGGGGACAACAATGATGCGCCGAGTCGCGCGATTGAACACGGACGGCACGCGTGACACTTCCTTTGGCGATCCTCAAGTGACCTATCAGAATTTTAACACTCCTCTTGTATATACCCTTACCTTGATTGCTAGTTGACATCAACAGCTTGTCCGCGCACAATGATAGCAAAACATTATCTCGAGACGGAGGCACCTGTGGACAACCTGTGGGTTACAGCAACTT
>JAOACU010000259.1 GCA_026417715.1 Anaerolineae bacterium
GCGACGATGGCTGCACCGCGCGCGCGCGTCACATCGAACACGAGGAGGTACATTCCGTATGCGGCAAGGAAAAACGATGCGAGCAAAACAAGGTTGTACCCCAAAATCGTGTTATCGAAAGCCAGATTGAACGGAAGCGCAAACAATCCTTGCGGCAAGAGCGTTTCGGAAAACGCGAGCGTGTTGGGATAGGGATAGAAAATGTTCGCGTGGAACAAGTTGAGTGGGTCGGTGATGAGCGCGTGCCCCACCCACGCGATAATCCACGTGTTGAGGAGCGCGTCCTGCTTGTCCTCCACTGCGTACGTGAGGTGTAGCACCAATGGATTGGTCATCACCAGCGTCAGCGCGAGGAACAGGAGCATCGCCCAACCATCACGCGAAAAAGTTCGATGCTGTTTCAACTCAACCACTCTTTGCGTTGATCGCGCGCGTCCCATTTGGCTTTCAGTTGTCGTTTGAATTCCGCCGTCCATTCGGGGTCACGCAATTTTTCTTGCAAGAGGGGCCAGACCTCTTCGCTATCCGCATCAATCGTGCCGAGAATTTCCTGAATGTAGCGATCCACTTCCACGCGCGCGCTTTTGATCAACGGAATTCCCAACTCTTGCAGAATCGGATCGAGATTGACAGTGTAGAAAGGCATACGCGTTACTCCTGTGTGTGCATTATAGTAACAAGTCGTCAAGTCGGCAAATCACTTTTGCCACTTTTGCCACCTTGTGCTATAATTGCCAACAACACGGAGAGGTCGCATAGTCCGGTCTAGTGCGCGCGACTCGAAATCGCGTGTGGTCGCAAGGCCACCGAGGGTTCAAATCCCTCCCTCTCCGCTCGTTCCCAGCTTTCAGTTTTCCAGTTTTCGGTTTTCGAGCTTTCAGTTTTCGAGTTTTCAGTTTTCAGTTTGGAGAGGTCGCATAGTCTGGTCGAGTGCGCACGATTGGAGATCGTGTAGGCGATGAGCCTCGCGGGTTCAAATCCCGCCCTCTCCGCTGGGTGAGAGATTGGAGATTAGTTATTAGAGATTAGAGATTAGCGTAACCAATCTCCAATCTCTAATCTCCAATCTCCAACTCTTTGACAATTTCCCCAACCTCGCATACACTACCGATGGTCGTGCTAGATGGGGAGCTAGCGGTGCCCTGAAGCATCTTCGGATGCCTGACTCGCAATCCGCTCTAGCGAGATCGAATACCTTCTCGAGGGGCGCGTACGTTTCGGGACTGTTCGCTTCAAGTGGCGATGAAGGTTGGGTCCGACGCGGCGCAAGCCGACAAACCCCGCCAGGGTCGGAAGACAGCAACGGTACGTCGTCACTTGCGGGCGCCGTCGGGGCACCTGGCTGGAGCCGGCTGGAGCGCACAAGCCGGGGCGTCCGTCTCGACAGAAGGTTGCACGACCATCTTTTTTGTAGTGGGCAACGGCGTGAGTACAGACCCATCGAGTTACTTGGATTATCGCTACAGCGAGGCAGTGACGCGTCGGCAGTGGCGTCGCGCCGTGTTCAACGCGCACACCGCACTGTTGCTACTCACCTTCGTCGCACTTGGCGCGATGGGCATCGGCTATGTCAGTACCCTTCGTCCCGTCACCCTCCAGATTGACCACGACACGCGCATCATCCTCACTAACCAACAAGACGTGCGCGGCATTTTGCACGATGCCGCGATCGCGCTCTTGCCGCGCGATGTGATCTTCCCTCCTCCCACCACGCGTCTCCGCGATTCAATCATCACCATTCGTCGCGCGCGCGCGCTCGCAATTCACGCTGACGGCGCAACGATTCATCACCGCACGCAAAGCCAAACGATTGGCGACGCATTGCGCGAAGCCGGACTCGTCATCAAGCCGCACGATCACATCTTCTTGGATGGCATAGCGGTCGAACCCTCGTTCGCGCTGGCGCGCGTTCCCAACGATCGCACACTTGAAATCGAAGTGCAACGCGCTGTGCCACTCGTGATTGACGACAACGGCGCGCAGACTACGCTGTACACCACCGCGCCGACTATTGGCGAAGCACTGCGTCAAGCCGGGCTGACATTGTATCTGGGCGATGCGGTGATGCCCGATTTGGGAACACCCGTCGAACCGGGATGGCACGTGTACATTCGCCGTTCGCGCGCCGCCACGATTCAAGTAGATGGTAGAACGATTCAGACGCGCACGCGTAGTCCGAACATCGCCGGACTTCTCGCGCAAGAAGGCATCGAACTACGCGACAAAGATTACACGATTCCGCCTGTGACCGATGTGGTGCGCGATAACGCGCAAATCCAAGTGATGCGCGTGCGCGAGGAATTTCTCACCGATTCGGAGTACATTCGATACGATACTGTTTGGCAACCCGACCCGACGCTCGAAATTGATCAACGTCGCATCGCGCAGGTCGGCGTCGAAGGGGTCAAAAAGCGTACGACGCGCGTCGTGTACGAAAATGGACGCGAGACCTACCGCGCGGTCGAACGCGAGTGGATTGACACACCGCCCATCACACAAATCATCAACTATGGCACCAAAATCGTCAAGCGCGAGTTGACCTTGCCCGACGGTTCGACAATAACCTACTGGCGCAAGATTCGAATGTTGGCAACGTCGTACACCGCCGCCACATCGGGCAAAGCGCGCACGCATCCTGAATTTGGTATCACCGCGACCGGAATGCGCGCGGGGCTGGGTATCGTGGCAGTAGATCCGCGTGTGGTCAACTTGCGCTCGCGACTCTACGTTCCCGGTTATGGGCTTGCCATCGCGGGCGATACCGGTGGCGCCATCAAAGGCAAACGGATTGATCTGGGGTACGACGAATCGAATCTAGTGTTGTGGTATAAATGGGTGGATGTGTATCTGCTCGATCCGCCACCACCGTACGATCAGATTCAGTGGATCATTCCCGATACGCCCAAAGAGCGCACGACGCGACGTTGACGATGGGTACGCTCGATACGTGGCATCCGCGTAAAAAATGGGGACAGCACTTTCTCACCGATTTGCGTCTCCTCGGCGCGATTGCCGATGCCGCTCAAGTGACGCGTGACGATACGATTCTGGAAATCGGTCCGGGTTTAGGACACTTGACGCGCGTGCTTGCCGAACGCGCTGCACGCGTTGTCGCGGTCGAAATAGATGCCGAACTGGTTGCGCGCTTGCGCGTCGATTTTGCCAACGCGCCCCACGTCACGATTCTGCAAGGCGATGTACTCACTGCCGCACCCGCCGAATGGCTAGCCCAAGCCACGTGCGCGCCCACACGCGAATTCAAAATCGTTGCCAACCTACCCTACTACATCACCTCTGCCATCCTCCGCCACATCCTCGAATCCCCACCGCGACCACGCGTGGTTGTCGTGATGGTGCAGCGCGAAGTCGCTCAGCGCATCGTCGCGCAACCGCCGCAGATGAATTTGCTTGCCGTGAGTGTACAGTTCTTCGCGCACGCGCGCATCGTCCGTACGATTCCTGCGGGCGCGTTTCACCCGCGCCCACAGGTAGATTCGGCACTGGTGCGACTCGACGTATTCGATTCGCCACCGTACGACATTCCCGATGTGTCACGATTTTTCGCGCTGGTGCGCGCGGGGTTCGGCGAACGTCGCAAACAACTGCGTAACGCGTTGGCACATGGCTTGGGCTGTACGCCATCTGTGGTCGAAACCGCGCTGACCCACGCGCGCATTCACCCTACGCGTCGCGCCGAGTCGCTTGCGTTATCCGAGTGGGTGGACTTGTATCGGGTGTTGGCATCGGAAAATATTCCTATTGCCAATTTCACCAAGCCAATGTAAAATTGTACGCCAACAATGATTAACTCTACTCCCCCCTCGATCCTCATCATTGATGATGATCCTTTGGTGCGACGCATCGTGGCGCGTGCCTTGGGCGCACAGGGCTATCTTGTTAGCGAAGCCAGTACTGGCGCAGAGGGCTTGCAATTTGCTTTACAACATCCCCCTGATTTGATTCTGCTCGATTTGATTATGCCGGGACTTGATGGCTTTCAAGTCTGTTCTCGCTTGCGCCAAAATCCCCTGACGGTCAACATTCCAATCGTGATGCTCACGGCTCTCGACCAAACCGAATCCGTCGTGCGCGGTTTGCAGGTCGGCGCCGATGATTACATCACCAAGCCGTTCGATGTCGAAGAACTGCAAACGCGCATCCAAGCCCATTTGCGTCGGCGTGAACGCGATCTGAGTGCCAATCCTCTCACCACCTTGCCAGGCAACACAGCGATCGAGCATCTACTTTGGCAG
>JAOACU010000260.1 GCA_026417715.1 Anaerolineae bacterium
GTGCCGGTGGCGTTGGAGAAAGGGTCGCGCTTTGCGATTCGCGAAGGTGGACGCACGGTGGGGTCGGGAATTATTACCAAAGTGATTGAATGAGTTAGGAATTCGGAGTTCGGAGTTAGGAATTCGGAGTTAGGAGTTCAGAATTCGGAGTTCGGGGTTGGAGAGAATTCCGAATTCCGAACTCTGAACTCCTCACTCTGAACACTTGAACACTGGGGTCTTGAGATGGCAAAGAAAGAAAATCGTATCGTTGTAACGCTGGAATGCACCGAGTGTAAACGACGGAACTATACGACGGAGAAGAACAAGAAGAACGATACCGCGCGACTGGAATTGAAAAAGTACTGTCCTTGGGATCGCAAGCACACTGTGCATCGTGAAACCAAGTAGGGTCGCGCCCGATCATCTTGGAACAAGACACCGTCTTCCGCAGAAGGATTGCTCGGTGGACGGTGTCTTCATTGTTAGCGTGAGAGGTCAGTGTGGTAAAAGAAGCCGCTAAAGAAAATCGTCTGGTGCAATATTTGCGCGAAACCCGCGCTGAACTTCGTAAAGTGGTCTGGCCCACGCGCCAAGAAGCCATCAACCTGACGATTATCGTTGTGAGTACGATCGTCGTGATGAGCATCTTTTTCGGCGCGATTGACTATTTGCTGACCGCGCTTTTTCGATTGTTGATCGTACGTTAGGATAATCGCGTGGACGAGCAGATTCAACAACCCGAAGAACAACCGAAGATCGAAGAGACCGTTCCCACCGATTCGATGCCGGCGGCGGCAGAAACAGAAACCACTACGCCAGAAAGCGATGCCGCGCTGAAACCATCCGAAGGTCCCAAGCGCGCGTGGTACGTGGTGCATTGTTATTCGGGATACGAGAACAAGGTCAAAAAGAGTTTGGAGCAACGTCTGCGCGCGGATCCCGATTTGCAAAAATTGGTTTTCCGCGTCGTCGTTCCTACGGAAGAAGAACTCGATGTACGCGAGGGACAACGCAAAGTAATTCAGCGGCGCGTTTTCCCTGGCTATGTTCTCGTCGAAATGATCGAGTATCGCGCGGATGACCAAGCCGCCAAGCGCGCGTGGTACGCGGTGCGAAACACGCCTGGCGTGACCGGTTTCGTGAGTTCGGGTGACAAGCCCACGCCTTTGCGTGAGGAAGAGGTCAACAAAATTCTCCAGCGTATGGAGAGCGAACAGCCCAAAGTGCGTGTCACGTATCGCCCCGGTCAAGTGGTGCACATCATTGATGGACCTTTTACCGATTTTCGCGGCACTGTGGACGAAGTGAATATGGAAAAGGGCAAGGTGCGCGTGATGGTCTCGTTCTTCGGGCGCGAAACACCAGTCGAATTGGATTTGTTACAAGTCGAAAAAGTCTGAGATAAACGAGCCAAATTGCCAAACGAGCCAAACTTGCCAAATAAACTTTTGGCACGTTTGGCACTTTGGCTGATTTGGCACATTTGGAGGAAACTAGTGGGTAAAAAAGCCAAAGCCATCGTTAAACTGCAAATCGTGGCAGGTAAAGCCACCCCTGCGCCGCCTGTCGGTACGGCGCTGGGTCCGCATGGCATCAACATTATGCAATTTTGCAAAGAGTACAACGCCAAGACCGCCAGTATGGCGGGAATGGTTGTCCCTTGCGAAATCACCATTTATCAAGATCGTTCATTCTCTTTCGTCCTCAAGACACCACCTGCCGCTGTGTTGTTACGCAAAGCCGCTGGCGTCGAGAAAGGTTCGGGTGTACCGAATCGCAACAAAGTAGGCAAGGTGACGATGAAGCAAGTGCGCGAAATCGCCGAGATGAAGATGAAAGACTTGAACGCCGTTGACTTGGACGGCGCGGTCAAGATGATTCTTGGCACGGCGCGCAGTATGGGGATTGAAGTTAGAGATTAGAGATTGGAGATTGTGGGAGCGCGACAACGCGCGCCAAATTTGACCACAAGGAGATAAAATGAAAAAGCACGGAAAAAAGTATCTGGAAGCGGCGAAACTCGTAGATCGCGACAAAGCATATGCGCCGCGTGAAGCCATCGCACTGTTGAAAAAGATGGCGTACAGCAAGTTCAACGAAACCGTTGAGTTGCACCTTAAAATGGGTGTGGATGTCAAGCAAGCCGATCAAATCGTGCGCGGCGTGACTTTGCTACCACACGGCACTGGCAAGCAAGTGCGCATTGCCGTCTTCGCCGAAGGCGAAGCCGAACGCATCGCACGCGAAGCCGGCGCCGATGTGGTCGGCGGCGATGATTTGATCAAAGAGATCGAAGGTGGTCGCCTCGACTTTGACATCACGGTCGCGATACCGCAAATGATGGCAAAAGTCGGACGCCTGGGTAAAATTCTCGGCACGCGCGGCTTGATGCCCAGCCCCAAAGCCGGCACCATCGTCCCGCCCGATCAACTTCCGCGCCTCATCAAAGAGTTGCGGATGGGACGTGTAGAGTTTCGTACCGATAAAACCGGCAACATTCACACGGTTATTGGCAAAATCCAATTTACCGAAGATCAATTGTACGAAAATATGACCGCGATGCTGGATGCGATTGTGCGCGCCAAACCAGCCGCCGCCAAAGGACAGTACATCAAAAAGATTGTTCTTACGAGCACAATGACGCCCGGCATCCGTATAGATGTGAACGAAGCGCTGAGCGCGCGACCAAGCGCGTAACTTGCACTCAATTCCAAATTGCATAGAATGAAATCCACGAAGGACACGAAGGGACACGAATATTTTCGACCTTTGTGCTCTTCGTGTCCTTCGTGGAAGACTGCGCCGATGACCGCAGGTGCATCCTTGCGATGCTTAATTCCCTGCCGAGGCAAAGACAAAGTTAGTCAATTAGTCAACTAGTCACCTGGTCAATTAGTTGTAAGGTGGCGGTTGGGTTATGCAAAAAGTCTTTGTGTCGTTTTGTCATCGGCACAAAGACTTTTTTTCTTTCAATCTCCAATCTCCAATCTCCAATCTCTAATCTCTAATCTCCAATCTCTAATCTCAAAACCAAAGGAGGTGAATCCACTTGCCGATTACCAAAGAACGCAAAGAAGAAATCATCGCCGAACTAACCGAAGATTTGAAGAAAACTCAAGCACTCATTCTCACCGACTATCGTGGCTTGACCGTAGCCGATATGCAGACGTTGCGCAATCAACTGCGTGGGATGAAGACCGGCTTGCACGTTGCCAAGAACACGCTCATCGAACTTGCGTTGCAACGCGCCGGAATGCCGGTACCGCAAGACCTGTTAGAAGGTCCCACCGCGCTCGTGTTCTGCTACAACGATATTGCTGGTCCTGCCAAAGCCCTCAATGACTTTTTGAAGGACAAGGAAATCAAAGTCAAGGGCGCGATTCTCGGTGGCAATGTGTTGCGCGGTGCGGAAGCGAACGCGCTGGCTAACTTGCCCTCGCGCGAGCAACTGTTCGGTAAATTACTTGGCACGATCAACGCACCAGGCGCCCAAGTCGCTGGTGTCGTTGCTTCGGGCATCCGCCAAGTGCTGTACGTTCTCAAGGCGCGCATCGAACAACTCGAAAAACAAGGCGCGCCGGCGTGATGGGTTTCAGGTTTTCCAGTTTCAGGTTTCCCAGTTTCAGGTTACACGTTCAAACTTGAAACCTGAAACCTGTAACTTGAAACCTGCAACCTGCAACTTGAAACTTTAAAACAAGGAGTGATAAACAATGGCATCTGAAAAAGTCGCAAAAATCGCTGAAGAGATTCAGGGCTTGTCTCTGCTCGAAGCGTCCGAACTCGTCAAACTACTCGAAGAGAAACTGGGTGTGAGCGCGGCGGCGCCGGTGGCTGTCGCGGCAGTCGCGCCTGGCGCTGCACCGGCGGCTGGCGCGGCACCGGCGGCGGCTCCCGCCGAAGAAAAAACCGAGTTCGATGTGATCCTCAAGGACGCGGGTTCACAAAAGATTCCGGTCATCAAGGTCATTCGCGAAATCGTCGCGGGACTCGGTTTGAAAGAAGCCAAAGACCTTGCCGAATCTACACCGTCCACCATCAAGAAAGGTGTGAGCAAGCAAGAAGCCGAAGACGCCAAGAAGAAACTCGAAGCCGTTGGCGCCACCGTCGAAATCAAATAAGTCCCAGACTCCAGCCCACAGTCATTCTGAGCGAAGAATCTCTCAACGGTGGTGATCAAAAAGTAATGCTGAGAGTGTCATTCTGAGGCGCGCTTTGTGCGCCGAAGAATCTCTCAAAGCACTT
>JAOACU010000026.1 GCA_026417715.1 Anaerolineae bacterium
TACGAAAAGGTACATCCCACATACCATCCACGCCAAATGCAACAACACCTCGTACGACAAAGCGAAATGCGCAGGCATTAGGGTCAACAAGAGCGGACGTGTTGGATAAAACACAGCGACTTCGCCTTCTGCTAGCAGTGGGAAGCCACATTGGATCAACGGCGTCCACAAAGGAATTCTACCCGCCACCAACGCGCGCGCATATTCAACGGCATAAGGATAGTACGAACCCAGAATATCACGTGTGTACCAAACCTGCTGTCCAAGTGTAACTCGCCAAAAATAAATGAACGGCAAAACAACCAGCAACGAAAGCGCAAGTATGTCTTTGGAGAATTGGGATTCAGAGAGAGTGTGCAGTCTGAGTATTCGAGATTGGCTACTCATTATTTGCTTATCTATCCACCGCCGTCATCTCATCCCAATTTTGCCCGATTGCCACATCCACTTTCAACTTCGATTCGAGCGGATACGCGCGCTCCATCACCTCGCGCACGAGTGGCACAACAACATCCAACTCTGCGTTGGGACACTCGAGCACGAGTTCATCATGGACTTGGAGAATCATTCGCGCGCGCAGATTGCGCGCGTGCAAGGCGTGGTGCAAACGCACCATCGCAATCTTGATAATGTCCGCCGCGCTTCCTTGAATCGGATGGTTGATCGCTTCGCGCTCGGCGGCGTTGCGCGCGCTCACATCACTGATGCCGCGTCGCAGTTCGGGAAAATAGCGGCGTCGCCCCAAGAGTGTTTGCACATACCCTTGCTCACGCGCGCGTCGCTTGGTTTCGTCGAGATACGCTTTGACGCCGGGGTATTGCGCGAAATAATTCTCAATCAAGCGTCGCGCTTCGCTTTGCGACAGTTCGGTGCGCGCGGCAATGCCATAATCGGTGATGCCATACACGATGCCAAAGTTGATGGTCTTGCCCAACCGCCGCATTTCAGGCGTGACTTGATCGAGCGGGACGTTGAACAAGCGCGCCGCCGTTGCCGCGTGAATGTCTTCGCCGCGCGCAAAAGCATCCAACAACGCGGCATCGCGCGCCACGTGCGCGAGGATACGCAATTCGACTTGTGAGTAATCCGCGCTGATGAGTTGACTGCCCCGCGGCGCAATGAACGCGCGGCGCACTTGGCGTCCCAGTTCAGTGCGAATCGGAATGTTTTGCAGATTCGGATTCGATGACGAGAGTCGTCCCGTGATGACTGCTGTTTGATTGTAATCGGTGTGCACGCGCCCAGTGCGCGGTGAAACGAGCGCGGGCAGCGCGTCCACGTATGTGCCTTTGAGTTTGGACAGTTCGCGATGCTCCAAAATCAGCGGAACGACAGGATGCGCGTGTCGCAATGATTCGAGCACGTCCGCCGCCGTCGAAATTTGCCCCGATTTTGTCTTAGGTAACCCAGCGGTTGGTAGTTTCAGGCGATTGAAGAGCGCGTCGGCTAGTTGTGCAGGCGAAGCGATGTTAATCGGCAGACCAATGTGCGCGGTGATTTGCTTTTCGATTTCGTTCAAGCGCGCGGCAAGGTCGCGCGACAGGCGCGCCAGAAATTCGACATCGAGCAAAACACCCGTGCGCTCCATCTCGACAAGCACGGGCACGAGTGGCATTTCGACTTCACGAAAAAGTTGTTCGACGCCGTGCTCTGCCAAAAGCGGTTGATACACCTGCACCAGTCGAAACGTGTAATCGGCATCAGCGCACGCATAGCGCGCCACTTGATCAATCGGCACACTCGACATCGAAAGTTGATGTTTGCCCTTGCCGATGAGCGATTCGATGTCGGTCATCTCGACGCCGAATTTTTCGCGCACGAGGTTTTTCAACTTGAGCGATGCGCCCGGCTCGATGAGATACGCGGCAATCATCGTATCGAATTCCAAACCGCGCGTCTCGATGCCGGCTTCGGCAAGCACGGTCACATCGTACTTGGCGTTGTGCGCGTACTTGGCGATGGAGAGGTTTTCAAAGATGGGTTTGAGTTTTTGTAAAACGTGAGGCGTAGGGAGTGAGGCGTGTTGCGTAGTGCGTGTTGCGTATTGCGTTGTATCAAGTGTCAATTGTCCAGCGGTCGGTGGTCGGTGGTCAGCGGTCGTGAGTGGAATGTAATACGCCTCTCCCTCCGCGACTCCAATCGCGATGCCCACCAACTCGGCGCGCAGCGCGTCGGTGTCCGTCGTCTCCACATCGAAGGCAAACGCGCGCGCGGTTTGCAAACGCGCCACAAGTTCATCGAGCGCAGTGTCATCATCCACAACCCGATAATTTTCGCGCCCTTTCGCGGCCTTTCGCGCCCTTTCGTGCTCTTTCGCGTCCTTTTGCGCCCTTTCGCGTTCCACATCGGCAAACAACTCGGCTTGCGTGGCGGCAGGCGTTGCGCCGGGTAAACGGTCGAGCAGTGCGGCGCGAAAACCCAACTCGCGAAAAAGCGCGGCGACGCGTTCACGCTTGATTTGCCCCAAGCGACACGCATTCAAATCGAGTTGAATCGGCACGTCGGTCACAATCGTAACGAGTTTCTTACCCTGCTCGGCTTGCTCCTTACCTGCTGCCAATTTTTCGCGCACTTTCGCGTCAATTTCGTGCAGGTGCGCGTAGATGTTTTCGAGTGTGCCGTACTGTTGCAACAACTTGGTTGCGGTCTTTTCGCCAATGCCCGCCACGCCGGGAATGTTGTCCGATGGATCGCCTTTGAGGGCTTTGAAATCAATCAACTGACGTGGCGATAGTCCATAGCGCGCGCGAATCGCGGCTTCGTCGTACATCACCATCTCACCGAATTGTCGCGAGAACGTCCACACACGCACTTTGGGACCGATGAGTTGGAACGTATCGGTATCGCCGGTGACGATGACAACTTCGATGTCGCGCTCGCTCGCTTGACGCGCCAGTGTGCCGAGCACATCGTCCGCCTCGTAGCCCTCGACGCCAAAGGCAGGAATGCTCAACGCTTCGACAATGTCGCGCGCGCGCGCCAACTGCACCGACAAATCGCTGGGGAGTGCTGGACGTTGTGCTTTGTACGCGGCGTACAAATCGTCGCGAAACGTGCGTCCCACATCGAACGCGGCGGCGATGTAATCGGGCTTGGCTTCGTTCAACACTTTGAGGAGCGTCGTCGTAAAGCCGTACGTCGCGTTGGTAGGTTCGCCTTTGGGGCTGGTGAGGCGCGCATCAATCGCGTGATAGGCACGATGGACGAGCGCGTGAGAATCGAGCAGGATGAGTTTCATTGGAGATTAGAGATTAGAGATTAGAGATTAGAGATTGGAAATGGGAGATTAGCGATCCAAGCGTTCCAATTCGGCGACGCCGCTGGCTTGCAGTTCGGCAAAGCGCGCGTCAGCATTTTTAACGCGCCACTCGACGATGACTTGATTGCCATTGCGATACGCGGCAAGGGCTTTGTGTTTGAGCACACGTTCAAAAATATTCAATAGGTTTTGATTCGGCGCGCGCATTTTGAGCAGGAGATAATTTTTCGGTTCCCACTCGATAGTGAATTGTTCATCATTCCAAAAACCTTGACACTCGAACGGTGGGGTTTCTTTGGTGCACGTAAACCACATTTGCGCAACGCCGGCTTGCCAAAACGCTAAACGCAAATGATTTTCGATAATCGCACGCGAGGGTGGATACGATTGAAACAACCACTTGCTCATTGATGTTCTCCTGACGAATCTGTTTTCGATCGCTCATAAGTAGAAAACGGTAAGGGGTTTGTTCAGACCTCACAGGTCTCGGAGACCTGAGGTCTAGACTCTCCCCCCAAGAGCGTTTTCGATTTGTGTGTGAACAATTGTAGCACAACTGTACGCGCAGGTCAAAGACTTGTTCGACTGATGACAGGGTTGGTGCAGTGTTGGCGACTGAAAGTCACCGCGACAAAGACCCAAAGCCCGCCTGCGCGGGCTAAATTAGCCGCCGCAGGGCGGCTTCGGGTGGTTGTTATCGTGAATTCATTCGCCTGTCAATAGACCTTGCAACAGCCGTGACTTGTTCGACCGATGAGCAAAGACCGTATCATTTGAATCCCCAGGTTTCCAAGCGTTCGTAACCGTCCACGATGGCGTATGTGCGTTCGACGTTAGGGCGCGTAAGAGTAGCGCGCACCGACCACCACAAGGGAATGATCACCGCATCGTCTTCGACCAGAATTTTCTCGGCGGTGCGATAGAGTGCGCGACGCTGACGAATGTCCACTTGGCGCGCGGCGGTGTCAATCGCTTGATCAAAAGCCGCGTTGCTCCAACGCGTGAAATTGTCCGGCGATTTACTCGTAAAGACACGACCAAAATTTGCCGCGTCGGGATAGTAGGCACAATAGCCCAACCGAAAAATATTCGGCGCGTCTTCGCGCAGTTGTTGCAAATAACTTTTCCAATCGAGTTTGGTCACGCGCACCTCGGCGTTCAAAGTGTTCTTCCACATTTGCACCAGTGTTTCGGCGATCTGTTCGTGAACCTCGTGACTGTTGACACCTAGCGTGATGATCGGCAAACGTTTGGTGCGACCGTCGTAGCCGGCTTGGCGCAAGTACTCGCGCGCTTGATTCACATTGAACGGAATTCCGATAGTGTCCGAAATATCGAGTGAGGCATAGAGTTCAGGGCGCGTAAACCAACGCGCGGGTTCGCCCAAACGCACCATCGAAGTCACAAGTGTTTCGCGATCTAAGGCGGCGGTGAATGCCTTGCGCACCAACGGATCGTTGAAGGGAGGTTTAGCCGTGTTAAAGCCGTAATAGTGCGAGCACAACGTTGGAACGATGCGCAGATGTTGATTCAAGAGCGGGTCTTGGCGCGCTTGTTCGAGCAGTGTTGCGGTCAAGCCACCGTACGGATCGAGTGAATCGAGATTGCCGGCGCGATACGCCTCCAGCGCGCTGGTCGCATCGGGAATCATCACAAAACGAATGCGCGCGATTTGCACCAACTCGGCATCGTACCACGCTTCGTTCTTGCGCAGTACGATTTCGCGTCTATGCGCCCAACGTTCCAGTACGTAGGGACCATTCGTCCAGATTTTGCCCGGCTCGGTCCAGACCGTACCGCCGGCTTCGATGGCTTCACGCGGTTGGGTACGCACAAGCCACGTGCTGACGATGCTAGGAAAATACACGGCGGGACGCGTCAAAGTGAAACGTACGGTCGTCTCGTCAATCGCTTGCACACCCAGCGCGGCAAACAGTTGCTCGAATGTTGCATCGCTGGTTTTCTTGGGATCGGCGGTACGCAACGATTCAGCGCCGCGAATGAGCGAGGCAAAGATCGGCGCAAAGCCGGAATTGACGCGCGGATCAAAGACGCGGCGCACGCTGTACACCACATCGTCGGCGGTGACCGCGCGCTGAACCTCGATGCGATTATTCGCGGGATTGTAACGTACCCAGCGCGCATCGTTGCGCAACTTGAATTCCCACACCAAGCCATCCGCCGAAACTGCCCACGAGGTCGCTAAACTATGCTGCGGCGCGCCGGTGGTCGGGGCGGTATCTACGAGACTGAGAAAAAGCATTCGCACAACCTGAAGCGCGCTGGGATCAGTGGCAAGAGCAGGGTCGAGTGTGGCTGGTTCGCTACCTATGTTGAGCAACAAGGTGCGTGGGGGAGAGGGCATTGCACTCTGGCAAGCCGTGAGGGCAAGTACGTTCAACAGTACCAGACAATAACAGACTAACCAATTGCACTGCCGGTGGAACATCAAGAAGATTATAACGCAAAGCCAAGAAAAACAAAAACCAGATTCGTTTGCCGAATCTGGTTTTTGTTTCTATCGCACCGGCAACGGTGTCACGGTCGGTGTGACGATGCGCGTCAACGTTTGCGTGACAAGAGGATGCGTGGGCGTGTACTCCAGAGGCAATTGCGTTTGTGTGGTACTTGACCAGTACCATAACGCGACAAAGAAAATGAGTAACACGGCGGCAAACGCAAGTCCCACCGTACGCCATACTGCACCTTGTGGTTGTGAACGCGCCAGCGGTTGATCTGTTGTTTCAAACGTCGGTATCGTCCAGCCCGCAAATCCCGTACTCTCCAACAAGTGGCGTCCAAAGCCGGTCACGTGGAGCGCATCGTCCAGATGCACCATAAATTGCCCGCGCAGTAATGGCATCAAGGTTGTTTGCAAAGTTGGTTCATCCAAGCCAACTTGGTGCGCTAGTGCTTTGATGGTGCAGGGACCCAGATAGTTCGCGTACGCCAAAATGAACAGCAGTGCCGAATCGGCGAGAATCGTGATCTCGTCGCGATGCGCGCGGTACAGTTCCAAGAGATTCGCGGGCAGGGGATGCACTCCTGATTTAAGATGCTCGCTATGAAACGCCATTCCTGTTCCCACGCGCCACGCTATGGCATTTTGCAGAGCGACGTATTTGACCAGTTGGAACAACTTGATCTTCTCGGTAATCTTGATGAGAAGATTGCCGTGAACCAAGTCAGCGGGATACTCGTACGTTTCGATATTGCCGTATGCCGCGCGCAGGTTTTCGAGTGCACGATGATACAACCGCTCGTCCGATGCTGCTGCGTCTATGAACAAGAGCATCTTGGCGTCTATCACGCGCGATTCGGCAAAATGTTGCACTGCGCCCACGACACCGTAGGTGGATTGCAAAACGACGATAATGTCGGCAGTTTCGCTCTGCAGAAACTCGACACCTTTTTGAGTGAGGGCTTGAATGGGAACGCCAAGTTGTTCGCTGAAGAAAACCGTGTGCCCCAGCCGACGCAACGACTCTTGGATTTGGCGGCGTTGCTCCGTCCAAATCTGTGTACGCTGGCGTGGTCCCCAAATCATCACCACGAGTGGGGTGTGCCGAACCGAATCTTGCCACGCCTCATAGCGCGGCTTGAAGAATTTGGTGTAAAACTCATTGGTGCGCGAACTGGTAAATGCTTTGGACAAAATCATTCGTTCATCCACCTTTGAACGGGAACAGATCAACGCGCCTCAGGTTTCTGCACACAATTATACTTGGATTGACCGAACTGTAAAATCTTACCCTCCACCAATCGGTGGTAGAAAGCGAACGCGATCACCTTCACACAGAACATAGTCCGCGTCCACGCGTCGTTGATTCACGGCGTACACTGCGCGCACGCGCGCGACGCGCGGATGTGCCGCTACGTAGGTGTGCCACAACTGCTCAACCGTTGTGCCCTCTGCAATTTCCTTCCACTCGGCTTTGATACCCACCAACTCGCTTAGAACGGCAAGAAATTCTACGTAAACGCGCATCATCAAACAAAAAAGCGACGAACGTCTCAGAACGCGTGTGTTTCGCGTTTCGAGTTATTCGTCGCTCTTGGATTAACGTCGTGGACGCGCGCCACCACGTCCGCTGGCGCGACCGCGCTCGTCCTCGCGCGAGTGGCGTTCGCGTTCGCCGCCGTGACGTGCATCACCGCGCGCGCCGCGTTCGCTGGGCCGCGTGCCGCCACGCACGCCGCGATCTTTTTCGACCGCTTGCTCGACCGTCCAACCCTCCAAGACGGCTTGGCGCGAGAGGCGAATCTTGCCGGCTTCGTCAATGTTGGTCACCATCACCATAATTTCATCGCCCAACTTGACTACATCGCGCACATTCTTGACCGGGTGATCGGCGAGTTGCGACACGTGCACCATTCCGTCCACGCCAGGCGCGAGTTCGACAAAGACCCCGTAATCTTCGATGCGCACGACTTTGCCGGTGTAGATGGCGCCGGGCTTGGGCGTCTCGGTCATTCCGCGAATGCGATCCAATGCTAGAATCGTGCCTTCACGATTCGCGGAGGCGATGAACACGGTGCCATCTTCTTCGATGTCAATCTTGACGCCGAACTCGTCTTGGAGTTTGCGTACGTTCTTGCCACCGGGTCCAATCAGCGCGCCGATTTTTTCCGGGTCAATCTTGGTAACCATAATGCGCGGTGCGTACGGCGAAATGTCCGCGCGCGGTTCGGGAATCACATCGAGCATCTTGCTCAAGATGAGGAGGCGCGCTTCTTTGGCTTGGATCATCGCTTGATACAAAATTTCAGGTGAAATGCCTTGCAATTTCAAATCGAGTTGTAGCGCGGTGATGCCGTTGGCAGTGCCGGCGACTTTGAAATCCATATCGCCCATAAAATCTTCCATCCCGATAATGTCCGTCAGGATGGCATAGCGATCGCCTTCGCTGATGAGTCCCATCGCGACGCCAGCCACAGGGGCTTTGATCGGCACGCCCGCGTCCATCAGCGCGAGAGTCGAACCGCAGACACTTGCCATCGAAGTCGAACCGTTGGACGACATCACTTCGGAGACCAAGCGAATCGTGTATGGAAATTCACTTTCGTCTGGAATCATCTCGACGAGCGCGCGTTCTGCCAGCGCGCCATGTCCGATTTCGCGCCGACCAGGTCCGCGCGAGGAACGCGCCTCACCGACCGAGTATGGTGGAAAGTTGTAATGGTGCATAAAGCGTTTTTCTTCTTCAGGCGTCAGCGAGTCCACCACCTGCGATTCGCTGGGCATTCCGAGTGTGGCAATCGTCAACACTTGGGTTTCACCACGCGTGAACAAACCCGAACCGTGTGCGCGCGGAAGCAAACTGGTTTCGCACGTAATCGGTCGCAGCGAGGTATAGTCACGTCCGTCGGCACGGCGTCCTTCATTCAACACCATCGCGCGCAAATCGGCTTTGACTTTGGCGTCGAACGCTTCAGCCACTTCGGCGGGCGAGTATTGATCTTTGAACGCGGCAACCATTTCTTCTCTAAGCGCGTCGAGGGCTTCGTTACGTTCCGATTTGGCACCACTCGTCTTGATGGTCTCGATAACGCGGTCGCCTAATTTTTCTGCGACGGCGTGTTTCACTTCTTCGCTGACGACAAAGAGGGGATAATCGCGTTTGGGTTTGCCGATTTCCGCGCGCATTCGTTCTTGCAATTCGATGACGGGTTGCATCGCCGCGTGACCTTGTTGAATCGCGGCAAGCATTTGGTCTTCGCCAACTTCGCGCGCGCCGGCTTCGATCATAATCACGGCTTGCTTGGTGCCTGCCACGCGCAAATCGAGAATAGATTTTTCCATTTGCGACGATGTGGGGTTGAAGACGAATTGCCCATCAATCAAGCCGACGCGCACGGCGCCGACAGGACCATTGAACGGAATATCGCTGATGGTCAGTGCGGCTGATGCGCCGATGATCGAAAGGATGTCAATGTAATGTTCTTGATCTGCGCTCAATGCCGTGACCACGATGCTCACATCGTTGCGGAATCCTTTGGGGAATAACGGACGGAGAGGACGATCGGTGAGACGACAGAGGAGAATGGCTTGTTCGCCGGGCTTGCCTTCGCGCTTGAAGAATCCGCCGGGGATTTTACCGGCGGCGTAGAGTCGCTCTTCGTAATCTACGGTGAGCGGAAAAAAGTCTGTCCCTTCTTTGGGTTGCGGCGCGGCAGTCGCCGTTGCCAAAATCACCGTATCGCCATGACGCACCGTGACCGCGCCGTTGGCTTGTCCAGCGAGTTTGCCCGTTTCAATCGTAAGCGTGCTGTCGCCGAATGGAATCGAAAAGGTGTAAATGTTGTTCATAAAAACCTCCAATGAGTTGAATCGTTGCATAGTTTGCTAGTTAGATAGTTTGTTAGTGGGGTGGTTGCTTGTTCGTTTGTACCGTCCAACAAACCAACGACGCAACTAGCAAACGATGCAACTAAATTTTCCCATCGGAGGTCAGGGACTGGAGACTGCGTCGGTGGGACTAGTGGCTAGTGGTTAGTGATTAGTGATTAGTGGTTAGTGGTTAGAGGAGACTAATCACTAGTCACTAACCACTAATCACTATCTCACCGGCGCACTCTCCAATTCCCGCCCTTGCCGATGGGAAAAAGTGTATGGTCTGTTGAAAACAAACAAACGAGTAGATGGGCAGACCACGCACCACATCTACTCGTTGCTTGGTTGGCTATTTGCGCAACCCGAGTTTGGTCACAATCTCTTTGTACCGGCTAGCGTCTTTCTTGCTCAGATACTTGAGGTGTCGCCGACGCTCTCCTACCATCTTCAACAACCCGCGTCGTGAATGGTTATCGTGTTTGTGATCCTTCAAGTGCTCGACGAGTTGGTTGATACGTGTCGTCAACAGGGCAATCTGCACCTCCGGCGAGCCGGTATCGTTGGCGTGCGTGTGATACTGTTGCATAATCGCCGTTTTCTCTTCTTTCTTTAACGCCATGCGTTACTCCCTTCCAGATGTGGCAAACTTCCAAGCGGAAGGATTATAGCACAAATGGACGATTAAGGCAAATCGAGTTTGCAATACCCTAGGACTTTGTCAAAGTTAACCTCAGGAGTGGTTCGATTTGTCACGCTGAGCCCTTCCTTCGCTTCGCTCAGGACAAGTTCCTTCGTCAGGGTAAACTCCGCGTCTCGCAGTGGTTTGAGAGATTCTTCGCTCCCTTCGGTCGCTCAGAATGACAGGGTAACGCGAGTTTGACAAAGCCCTAGCAATAGCCCTATTTGAGCACAGCGATTCGATCATAAGTCCAATCGCCCGGCGGCATATCGTTGGCGATCTTGACTGGGTTGCTACCGTCGGCGTTCATTCGCCAAATGCCCCATTGTCCGCCTTCGGGTGAGCGATAGAAGATAAAGTTGCCGTCGGGTGACCAGTTGCCGCTGACATGCAAAGCGGGACCGCGAGTCAGTTGCCTTTTGTCGCTACCGTCTGCGTTCATCACAAACAACTGCTTGACGCCATCCACATCTCTTTGATACAAGATGCGTTTGCCATCGGGCGACCATACGGCTAGTCCGCCATCATCCGTGCTGATGGGAACCGCGTCACCGCCCGCCGAACTCACTCGAAAGATGCCACACTGTGCCCCGCGACACGTTTGAAACACAATCAGTTTATCATCGGGTGACCACGCGGGACACCAACCGATGCCAATGTGACGTCGCCCTGTTCCATCGGGCGCGATGGCGTCAGTCGCAATGTTACCACTGCGACCAGGACGTACGGAAAACGCAATCCATTTGCCATCATGCGACCATGCAGGATAACCAGAATTGGCTTCGCCAACGATTTTCTTGGGTTCGGTGCCATCCACATTCGCGACAAAGATGCCGTCGGTCCACAGATAGTAGGCAATCTTTTTTCCATCCGGCGAAAACGTCGGTTCGGACGCGCGTTTGAGCACTTCTCTGGGATTACTCCCATCGCCATTCATCATCCAGATATAGTTGTCTTCAGGACGATCGCCGCGTCGTACCGTGAAAGCAAGTTTGACTTGGCTCAATGGGATCGAAGGTGGTCTCGTCGGTGTAGGTGGTTGCGCGGGAAATAGCGTTGGGGAAGCCGCAGCAGGGACGGTGGGGGATGGTATGAATGGTAGGGCGGTAGGTGACACAATCGGAGGCGACGTTGGCAACATCGTTGGGGGCAACGTGGGACGCGTGGGTGAGGTTGCAGTGGGTTGTGTGAATGGTGGCTGTGTTGGTAGCACGACGACTGGCGTCGCGGGCGGGCTGACGAAATAACCACTAATCAGACCAACACCCAAGATCGCAACAACACCCAGCAAACAAAGAACTAGACAGCCCAAAACTCCAACTATGATCCACGGCGTACGATTGGGTTTGGGCGCATGCTCAGACATACGATACCTCCTTGCAAGTCGCACACTGCGCGTGTAGGCATTATATCACAATCAGGAACAATCGGGGATGCTTACACCGCCGTTTTGTTGATAACCTGCGGCTTGATCGTACGACAACCGATTTCCGACATTCGCGCGCATACTTGCTCGAACATTGCTTCGTCACGATACGTGCCGATGATTGCCCCACCGGAGCCGGCGAATTTCGCGCTAGCGCCACACGCGCGCGCGGTCTCGACCATTTGAACCTGCCAGCGCGGTAAATTGTAAATCGTGCGACGTGTGTCAAAGTTTGCGTTGATCAAGCGCGCCAACTGTTCGGTGTCGCGCGCCAATAGTGCCGCGCGTCCTTGCTCCGCGATCTCGGCGAATCGTCGCATCGCATTCACCACGAGTGGTTCACCGCGATTGTAGCGCCCGCGAATATCGTTGTGGAACACTTCGGTAGGTTCGCTCAACATTTCCGAGTACGAGACGTACAGTGGCGGCAGTAAAGCAGGATCGAGTGGTTCATAGACGTAACACTTGTAACCGTCAATGATGCGCTCGCACTCTTTGGCGAAATTCATATACACGAGTCCTTCGTACACCTGTATCACGCGATCTTGCAAACCGCCTGCGATACCCAAATCTTCGTTCTCCACCGCGAGCACGAGACTCGGTTGCACCTCACGCGGAATTTCGACGTTGTAAAATTCCATCAAGCAACGCAACGTTGCCGTGATGATCGCGCTCGAACCTGCTAAACCAACTTGGCGCGGAATGTTCGTTTCGTAACGCACCGAGAAATTACGATCGTGCAGTCGCAGTCCCTTGCGTTCACAGTAATCCACAAAGCGTTTGATGGTTGCTTTGATCAGGCGAATGCCGCCGTAATAGCCGTGCAATTTCACATCGCGCGCTAGATCGTAAATCGAATTGAAGCGCGCGCGGTCGTCTTGCGCCAACACGATCTCCAGTGTGTCCCATTCGTACAGCACCACTTCTGCCCAAAAGTTGCGCACGATGATGGAAATCGTTTTGCCGTTATAGCCATCCGAGGGATTGCCCAACAAGCCCGCGCGCGCGTAAGCACGTTTACGAATGATGATCATAAATCAATTTCTCCACATACTCGCGTAGTCCTGCGCCGTACTTTTCATCGGCAAGCGCGAATTCGACAAACGCACGAAAGTACGAATCAAAGTTCCCGATGTCGTAACGTCGTTCTCCTTGCAACGTCACGCCATAGACGACGCCGCCTTCTTGCAACAGCAACCGAATCGCATCGGTGAGTTGAATCTCGCCGCCTTTGCCGGGCGACGTGCGTCGCAGCGCATCGAAAATCGTCGGCGCAAACACATAGCGCGCGGCGATCGCTAGTGTGCTGGGGGCTTCTTCCACGCTCGGCTTTTCGATTACATCAACGACTTGGAACACGTGACTGTTCGTCTTGGGTTTAGCGATGCCGTAATGGACAACTTCGGCGCGTGGCACCTCTTCAAATGCGACGACGGCTTGCGCGCCCGTGTCCCAAAAACATTCGATCATCTGCTTGACAATGTCACTCTGCGCGTTCAATCCGATGATCGAATCGCCAAGCGCGACGACGAACGGTTGATTGCCGACAAAAGGCGCGGCGCACAAGACCGCGTGCCCCAAGCCCAAGAGTTGACGTTGGCGCGTGTAAAAGTACTGAATCGGCGCGCGTTCAAATTCAAATTCCGCCAGCAATTCTTCCTTGCCCGATTCGCGCAAGGTCTGAATCAGTTCGGGGTTCAAGTCAAAATAATTTTCGATGGATGTTTTCCCCGCGCCGGTGATGAATAGCAAGCGGCGAATTCCCACACGCGCCATTTCTTCGACGACGTACTGCACCACCGGCTTGCGTCCCACCGGCAACATTTCTTTGGGTTGGGATTTGGTGGCAGGCAACAGGCGTGTTCCCATTCCGGCTACAGGCACAACGGCAATCGTGATTTCTTTCATAGATGCGTGTTCTCTCCTTGATTGACTATAACAAATTATACTTGCCGACAAACGATTTGGCAAAACTGTTCGCTTGCGTTTGCGCTCATTGCGCGCATTCACGGCAACAGTCGCCAAAAGACTTGGTTGGAGAGCAAGCGTCCGCGCCGCGTCAAACGTACGCGTTCGTCCGTCACCTCCAGCAACCCCAGCGCGCGCGCTTGCTCGAATTGCTGCGCGTAGCGCGCGCGCGCGTCTTCACCAAAGCGCGCGTAAAAATCGGCAAACGCCACACCCACGTTCAAACGTAATCCCAAAAGCAACGTCTCCGCCATTTCCAACTCGCGCGAAATCGTCTCGCGTCCTGCGACCACACTTTCGCCGCGCTCGATGCGTTGAATGTACTCCAACGGTGAAGCCACATTCCAAAATCGTTCACCATCCAAGTACGAATGCGCGCCCGCGCCAAAGCCGAGATACGGCTCGTTACGCCAGTAGGTCAGGTTGTGCTGGGATTGGAGATTGGAGATTGGAGATTGGAGATTGGGGATTGGAGATTGAGAATCTCTAATCTCTAATCTCTGCTCTCCCCGCGCCCAATTGGAAATCTCGTACTGTGCATACCCTGCCGCGTCCAGCATCTCTTCGGCGGTTTCGTACATCGTTGCCATCAACTCATCGTCAGGTGGAGGATATTTGCCGCGCGCGATTTGGTGCGCGAGTCCGGTGCCCTCTTCGACCTTGAGCGCGTACAGCGAAAAATGCTCGGGCGCGAGCACGAGCGCGCGTTCGAGCGTAGTACGCAAATCGTCCAGCGTTTGAAATGGCAAGCCGTAGATGAGATCGAGATTGATGTTGTCAAAACCGACACGTCGCGCGCACGCGTACGTTTCTAACGTATCAGCGACCGTATGCCCGCGATTCAAGCGACGCAACGTCGCATCGTCGAACACTTGCGCGCCGATGCTTAGGCGATTCACGCCGAGTGCGCGTAGCGCGCGCAGTTTGTCTTCGTCCGCGGTGCCGGGGTTGGCTTCGATAGTGATTTCGATACTTGGAGATTGGAGATTAGAGATTAGAGATTGGCACGCGCGCAAAATTTTTTCGAGGCATTCGATTGGTAACAGTGAGGGTGTGCCACCGCCCAAGTAAATACTTCGTACATTCGACCACCGACCGCCGATGACCCTTCGACTGCGCTCAGGGCAAGCCGCTGACCGCCGAATCTCTTGAATCACCGCATCGGTGTATGGCACCATCCAACGTGATAGGTGCGCGTATGCGTTAAAGTCGCAATACGTGCATTTGATTTTGCAAAAAGGAGTGAAAACGAACAACGCGATCTCGTTATGGGACATTGGTTTTGTTAGGGCTGGCACGGCGAATGAATTCACTGTAACAACGACCCAAAGCCCGCCTAACGCGGGCTAATTTAGCCGCCGCAGGGCGGCTTGGCGTTGTTGTTGCGGCGACTTTGAGTCGCCAACACCGACTTTGTACCAGCCACCATTGTTGGTTTTGTTTGTACCATTTGCCAGAATCCGCGAGATTGATTATATTCCAAGAAATTCGATAATGAAAATTAGAGATTGGAGATTGGAGATTGGGGATTGAAGTCGTCATTGGACTCGTAGGATTGTTTTTTGCCGCGATGATTGCGGGGATGATCAATTCAGTGGCAGGTGGAGGTAGTTTGATTTCGTTCCCCGCGCTGATTGCGTTTGGTGTGCCGTCGGTGCCAGCGAACGCGACGAATACCGCCGCACTCTGGCCCGGTAGTTTGAGTAGCGCGTTTGCCTACACGCGCGACACTAAATTGTATCGCGATCTAGTCTTGCCGTTGGTGATTCCCAGCGCGCTCGGTGGTTTACTCGGCGCGCTCGTACTCGTCGCCACACCGCCCGAATGGTTCGATTTGATTGTACCGTTTTTGGTTTTGTTCGCGACGCTCTTGTTCGCGTTTCGCGATCAGTTCAATCGGCTGTTCAATCTTGGTGGTAGTGAAGAAAGTGTGAGCGCGTTGGGGCGCGTGTGGGGCTTTCTCTTTCAACTCTTCGTTGCGACGTACGGTGGATACTTTGGCGCGGGCATCGGTATCCTGATGCTCGGTTCGCTCAGCGTGATGGGCTTGCGCGATATTCATCGGATGAACGCGCTCAAGACGCTGTTGGGTACGATGATCAACGTGATTGCGTTTATCTTCTTTGCCCTCAAAGGTCTCGTTGTGTGGAATTTGGCATTGTGGATGACGCTCGGCGCGGTCATCGGTGGGTACGTGGGCGCGCGTACGGCAAAGCGCGTGGATCAGCGTTACATTCGCGCGTTCGTGATTGCGGTGGGGTTGTTCGTTTCGGCGTGGCTGTTCGTCAGATAGTTTCAGGTTGCAGGTTTCAGGTTGAACTTGCAACCTGCAACTTGAAACTTGCTTCATCCTCGCGGCGTTCCAGAACGATTTCACCAAACAAGGTGTCTTGGCGCGCGCGAATCTGGCGTCGCTTGACG
>JAOACU010000261.1 GCA_026417715.1 Anaerolineae bacterium
TTGCGAGACGCTTCGCGGAGTTTACCCTGACGTAAGGAAGGGCTCAGCGTGACAGATTGCCTTACCAGCATTACTTTAGCACTACCATTTTTGTTTTTCTCTGTGTCCTCTGTGTTCCCTGTGGCTGAGTAGTTACACAAAAAAATCTGTGAGGTCTCTGCGACCTCACAGGTTAGACGCCCATAATTTTCTTGCGTAACGTCACACGCCAAAACTCGCGCGTGTACGGCGTGACGCGCGCGCGTTCATCCACGCGCCAACCGCACACCCACACAATGCGTTCACCCACCACGAGCAAAGGCAACAGCGCGCGCACGGTGCGTTCGATTTTCTCGTCAATCATAAAATCGTGCAACGAACGCGTGTGCCCATTCATTCCCGCCGGTTGAAAACGATCGCCGGGGCGACGCCGCCGCAAAATGCGTTCGCCGCGACACATTCCAAAATCAAGCACCGCCGTCCAACGATCATTCACCTCGGGCTTGTGCGTGGTCACTTCAGTTTCGAGAACCCAATTCGTCTCGGGCAGTTCGACGATGCCTTGCACCGGCACATCGAGCGATTTGACATGCAAGAGTGGGATGTCAGGCAAAGGAATGCCGCGCACCGAATCGGCAAGCACGAACATTCCATAGCCGACGACCAATGTCAGACCGGCAGGCAACGTCACTTCAGCGCCAGCGTTCTTTTCCAACGCGACCCGTCGCGCTTGTTCGATGTGTACCCAACCCAGATCGCGCAAATCGCTCCGCAAGCGTTGCACTGCCAAGCGCAATGTACCGCGCTGTAACGCCGGGTGCAACGCACTCCACGCCGCGCGGTGAAACACAATCGCACCGGCTTGCTCCTGTGCCACGCGCATAAACTCGTTGCGAATGAGGGGAGAGAGAAAATCGTAATCGTCGGCGATGGCAATGGACGAGTGATAAATCACTTCGCGTAAATTCGGGTTCAGCCGTTCGAGGTACGGCAAAACTTCGTGGCGCAACCGATTGCGAAACAGCACCGTATCAAAGTTCGAGTGATCCACGCGCGGGGCAAGGTAATTTTCTTTGCAATACTGCTCGATGTCCGCGCGCGACACATCGAGGAGCGGACGGATGAGATACAGCGGGGCTTGCGTGGCTACGCGCGATTCGGGCAAGCCAAACGATACACCGCGCATTTCGACTTTGTGTTGCATCCCGCGCAAACCTGCCAAACCCGCGCCGCGCAAAAAGTGCATCAACACGGTTTCCACTTGATCATCGCGATTGTGGGCTACCGCAATCGTCGAAGCATTTTGCTGACGCGCCACATCGGCAAGGAAGGCGTAACGCGCGCGCCGCGCCAATTCTTCGATGGACAAGCGTTCGCCGCGCGCAAACGCCGCCAGATCGCGCGCTTCGACCGTCGCGGGTAATTTCCACTCGCGCGCCAGCGCCGTCACAAACGCCGCATCCTCGTCCGATTCAGGTCCGCGCAGTTGGTGGTTGAGATGCGCAATGTGCAAATGCCAATCGAACTCGTCACTAAGAGAACGCAGAACGTGCAACAACGCCAATGAATCCGCGCCACCTGATACGCCCACAATGACGCGGTCACCCTGCGCCAGCAGTTTGTATTTGAGAATTGCCGCGCGCACTTGCGCACGCAGGTCGAACGCCTTTTGCCCCGCTTTATCCACCACCATACGCATTCACAGTATACTTGGGATAAGACAATGTGTCAATCTGATTTTCTAAACTCGGTTGGTGCCAAGCGATTTCAACATTCGGCAATTTGGCGCATTGGCTTGTATGCGGTATAATGCACGCAAACAATGCCAAAGCCAATTGTGCTCGTCCTCGTGTTGGGCGCGTTCGCCGTCGCTTGTTCATCCTCGTTCGGCATACCCACGCCTGTCACCACACCCACACGCGCGCTACCTGTCGAAACACCAACACCCGAAGCCGCTGAATCGCCTACGCCGGTTTTTTCGTCCGATCCATTCAACGATGGAATGATCGCGCGACGCAATGGCGATTATCGTCGCGCGATTGCCGCGTTCCAGCGCGTCCTCGATTCGTCACCGTCACCCGATTTGGAGCGCGAGGCGCGCTATCGTTTGGGCGAAGCGTACTGGCTCTACGGCGATTATCCGCGCGCGATCAACACGCTCCTTGCTTATGTGCAAGGCAATCCCAACGGCGCGCGCGTTC
Organism: Anaerolineae bacterium; assembly: GCA_026417715.1. Lineage (GTDB taxonomy): Bacteria > Chloroflexota > Anaerolineae > UBA4142 > UBA4142 > VGOB01. Next base: position 2,181 of record JAOACU010000261.1, read on the forward strand.
CCGAAGCGCGTTACTTGCTTGGCGATGCGTATCGCGCGAGCAAAGATTACGCGAACGCCATCGAGCAATGGCGTTGGTATCGCGAGCACTCGCCAACCCTCGCGGGTGATACCGATGCACGCATCGCCGATGTGTTTGTCTTGCTGGGTGATACAACGACCGCGCTTGCACAGTACGATCGCGCGCTCCAAGACACAACGCTCACGAACAGCGCGCGCGTCAGTATCCTGCAACGCGCCGCCGATGTACACACAGGTCGCGGTGAGCACGCGCTCGCCGCCGCGCGTTACGATGCCGCGCTCGCACACACTGCCGATGCGCGCACGCGTGCCGATTTGTTGTGGCGCGCTGGCGAAGCGTACGCGCGCGCCAACCAACTCGATACGGCAATCGCGCGCTGGAAAGAAGCCATCACCAAGTATCCCGAACAATCGGGGGCGTATCAGTCACTCGTGCAGTTGGTCAATCGTCAAATAGCAGTAGATGAATTTCAACGCGGCTTGGTGGATTTTCACGCTGGCGCGTACGATGCCGCCATCGCCGCATTTCGACGTCACTTGCAAAATCCCGGCACCGCGCGCGATGGCGACGCGCGCTACTATATCGCGCAAGCGTATGCGCGACAAGGCGCGTACGATAAAGCCATCGCTGAATACGATGTGCTCATCAAAACGTTGCCCAAAGACAAGCGCGTGCCCGAAGCATACTTGGGCAAAGCCGCCGCGTTCGCGGCAATCGGCAAGGTGGACGATGCTGTGACCACATATCGCCAACTGGCTACGACACTCGCGGACGATCCGCTTGCGGACGATGCATTGTGGCGCGCCGCTGTGCTCCTCGATCGCGCGAATCGTTATCGCGACGCGGCGCGCGTGTACGAAGAGTTGCATACAAAGTATCCCGCGCGCGAACGCGCGGCGGAGGCATTGTTTTGGGCGGGATTTGCGCACTATCAAAACAAGGACTATGCCACCGCGCGCGCGCGTTGGCAAAGTGTGGTCAAGCAGTACCCGCAATCGTCGTTTTACGTGCGCGCGCTCTTTTGGCTAGGTAAGATTGCGCAAGGGCAAGGTCAGGTCGCCGAAGCCAAGAATTACTGGAGCCAAGTTGCCGCGCTCAACAACGGCTATTACTCGTGGCGCGCCCAAGAGTTGCTCACACCTTCCAAGCCCAACGTGTCGTACGATCTGACGCGCTATGCGATGGGTACAGCGCAAGACCGCGCCGAGTTGGAAAAGTGGTTAGCCACATGGAGCAAGGGTGAAAGTCCCGTTACAGCAACTTTGGACGCGACCACGCGCAACGATGTGCGCTTTCGACGCGGCGCCGAGTTGTTGCGTCTGGCGCGCACGGTGGAAGCGCGCCGCGAATTCGTCGCCCTCATCGAATCGAGAAAGAACGATCCGCGCGCGCTGTACGCGCTCGCCGTGTACTTTTACGATAACAACTTGTTCTCACTGACACTCGATTGTGCAGAAAAGATCGCGCGCCTCGCCACAGAAGCGAACGCACCGCCCGCGCCGCGCCTCTTGTGGATGTGGCGTTATCCCACTGCCTATGCCGATCTCGTCGTTGCCGAAGCGCAAGCGAACAAGATAGACCCGCTCTTGTATTTCGCGCTCATTCGGCAAGAGAGCAAGTTCAATCCTTGGGCAACTTCGTCCGCTGATGCGCGCGGTTTGGCGCAAGTTATACCAAGCACCGGACGTGAAATCGCGCAACGCTTAAAAGTTACCAATTTCACGCTCGATCAATTGTATCTGCCATACATCAGCGTTCGCTTTGGAGTGTGGTACTTTGCGCAGCAACTCCAGACATTCGGCGAGCCGCTCTATGCATTGATCGCCTACAACGCTGGCGCCAGCCGCGTCAAGCAATGGCAACAAGCCGATCTCGATTACACCATCGAAGAGATTGAATTGACAGAGACGGCTACCTACGTTCGCATTGTGTACAACAATTGGAAGCAGTATCAGTGGATTTACAAGTAGGTGTAGGCAGGTAACAACTATCCGAAGACAGATTCTACCCACCACCCGCCTAC
>JAOACU010000262.1 GCA_026417715.1 Anaerolineae bacterium
TCTCACGCCTTCTCAACCCCTCTCTGCCTTCTCACGCCTTCTACTCCGCTAAATGCGCAAACAACGCCGTACTCAAATATCGCTCTCCAAACGATGGAATGATCACCACAATCAACTTGCCTTCGTTTTCGGAACGCTTGGCAACTTGTAATGCCGCCCACGTTGCCGCTCCTGACGAAATTCCTACGAGCAAGCCTTCCTCGCGCGCCATTCGTCGCGCGGTCTCGAACGCGTCTTCGTTTTTGACGCGAATGATTTCGTCGTAGATTTTCGTGTTCAACACATCGGGGACGAATCCCGCGCCGATGCCTTGAATCGGATGCGGACCCTTTTGCCCACCTGAGAGTACCGGCGAAGCATCGGGTTCAACCGCAATCGCTTTGAACGATGGCTTGCGCGCTTTGATCACTTCGCCGACGCCTGTAATCGTTCCCCCTGTGCCAACGCCCGCAACGAGAATATCCACCTTACCATCGGTATCGCGCCAAATTTCTTCGGCGGTGGTTTTGCGATGGATTTCAGGATTTGCCGGGTTTTTGAATTGCTGCGGCATAAAATAACGTTGCGGATCAGACGCAACCAACTCTTCGGCTTTGCGAATCGCGCCTGCCATTCCTTCACTGCCAGGTGTGAGAATCACTTCGGCGCCGTACGCGCGCAACAACATTCGTCGCTCTTTGCTCATCGTTTCGGGCATCGTCAATACACACTTGTAGCCGCGCGCAGCACACACCATCGCGAGCGCGATGCCAGTGTTACCACTCGTCGGCTCGACGATGATCGTATCTTTGTTGATTTTGCCTGCGCGTTCTGCCGCATCAATCATCGAAAAACCGATGCGGTCTTTGACGCTGTGCGCGGGGTTGTAAAATTCCAACTTGGCGACGACCTGCGCGACCGCGCCTTGCGTCACACGATTCAAACGCACGAGCGGCGTGTTGCCGATGAGTTCGGTCACATCGTTTGCGATTTTCATTTCCTTTCTCCTGCTACACAGAAACTTGGTTCGTTGTTGCGCAATTGATGGCGCACAACGGCGATGAATTACCCACCTCAAGATTAGCCCAAAGTTGTTAAAAGTGTATTAAGGACAACAGCGATTGTATCAACTTTTTGTAATCCTGTTCGTTTATGAGACCTCAGGTCTCCGAGACCTGTGAGGTCGGAGAACCTTTTTCACTGAGAGCGAGTTCTGTTTGAATTCAAGCAATAAAAAAGGGGAGAGTCACCTCTCCCCTCGTTTTGTTCAGCAAAGTTTTACGCGCGTGTTCCACGCCTGCGCGCGAACAGCAACACGAGCCCGCCGAGAATCATTCCACCCGTAATTCCAAGAATCGGTACGAACAAACTTGAACTCGCAGTGTAAGCATCGAATCGGCTAAGCGTCACAGCGGTTGGGCGCACAGTGTCGTAGATGGCGTTAGAAGGACTAGAGTTGTATTCGGATCCGTTATATGTTCCGTAGGCAGTTGCCGTGTTTGTATAAACTCCGGAGTTAGTGACGATAGGACCGACCACACAGGTCTGAATGTGATTCTCATTCGTCGCAACCGCAACGGGTAGTGGAACCGTCCAGCCAGAGTTGCAACTCGATACGTTCAACGTATTGTCTGCAATCCTGACCGGATTCAGCGCTACGTCCCCAAGGTTCTCGATGGTGAACTTGTAATAGATATTCGTACCTGCCGACACGGCGAGGTTCTTCACCCAACCACTACTTGGGCTGGTGGACACTTGTTTCAAGATTCCGATTGCCGGATAAGCCGGCTTGACGGTCAAGGAATCGCTGGCATTATTCCCAGTCACAGTCACTCCGCTGACAACAGCAGACACGTTACCCGATGTATTGTTGTAGGTACCCGTGTTATTCGGCACTTTGACATCCACCTTTACCACACAAGTACCACCACCTGCAATCGTGCCGTTGGAGAACGAGATGGAACCTGCGTTTGCAACTGGCGCAAAAGTGGGCGTGCCACAACCACTCGTGGAAGCATTCGGCGGATTCGCCACGACCATACTGCCCGGCGAAGTTGGAAAGGTATCCGAAAAAGCGACATTACTCAGCGTAGCATTCAAGTTCGGGTTGATGATGCGGAAGGTCAAAGTTGACGTTCCATTCGCCAAAATCGGATTCGGCGCAAACTGCTTGGTGATACTCGGCGGCAGGAGCGCGGTCAACGTGGCTTTGCCATAGCCACTCGAAGTGGTGTTTGTATAGGTCTGTGTGCTATAGATGTACCCACTCACATTATCGTGGGGACCTGCAGCAGTGGCAGTGACCGTCACCGTAATATTGCACGAGCCGCCTGCGGCAAGCGATCCGTTGGCAAACGAAATTGTTTTTGGCGCAGTCGTCGTCAACGTTCCACCACACTGCGACGACGAGCCGGTTGTGACAGTGAGTCCATCAGGCAAAGTATCGGTAAAGGCAATGCCGCTCAGTGCCACATTGTTATTGGGATTGGTCACAGTGAAGGTCAGCGTAGAAGTACCGTTGACCGCGACCGTAGTGGGCGAGAAACTTTTCGTTAGGGTAGGCAGATCAGGCACGCGGCAACCGGTGAAGGTGATATTGTCCAGAATCAACTCCGCATCGTTCTGTTGCTGCCCCACAGCATTGATTCGAAATGAGGTTGTACTTGAACCAGTGGTGGTAGCAGTAATGACCCCAGTGTTCGCAAATCCATCATTCTTGTCAAAGCCGGTGCGTGTTGCAATATGAGAGAAAGTTCCACCATCCGCGCTTGAGTAAACATACATATAGTTATTCGCTTTGTTTGCCCAGTTGCCATACACCTTGTAATCGAAAGCAATCTGCACGTTGGTATATTTACTTGTATCGAGCGTGAAATTGAAATACGGAGATGCGCCTCCATTGGGATAGCCCGTATTATTTTGCGCCCAACCACCTTTAACACCCCACGCATTTAATGGATTACCGTACGCTGTATTGATTTGGCTCGTCCCCGTACCAGAATAACTTGCCGTAGCACTTGAGACGCCGGTGCCGATGAAGGAGTACGCTGGGGGAACGCCAGTCCCTTGCCCAGTATCCATCGTCCAGCGCGCGAGCACCAGACCACAAGTAGGCGTCGGCGGTGGAGGCGCGTTGTTCACGGTCAACTGAGCCGTCGCGGATTTACCGGTATCTTGCGTGTCAACAAAAAGATTATTCGTCGTGTTGGTAAAAGTTCCCGTCGTCGTGGTCGTAACATCCACCTGAATCGTGCAGGTGCCGTTGGCGGCAATCGTACCATTGCTGAAACTCAGCGAGGTCGCGTTGGCAGTAGGTGCGAAGGTTGGCGAACCGCACGAGGAAGTCGTCGCGTTTGGCGGATTGGCAACCTTCATATTCGCAGGCAGGTTGTCCACCAAGTTGTAACCACTGACTGTGACGGGATTATTGTTCTTGATAGTGATCGTCAATCGAGAAATGCCATTAACATTCGTGGTACTGGGTGTGAAACTCTTGGTGATGGTGGCGGCGGTGGGAGACACAATAGCCGCATAGCGCGCAGAGACCTGATAATCCGCGTTGTAGTGATAACTACTGCCCGAAAAGTCATAGATGAGAGTGGTGAGTGTCTCGGGGTTAGTTAACGGCGAACTTGGCATTGCGAGAATTTTGACTTGATAAGTCACTGTGATATTACCACCGGCTTTGCCCGTACTCCAGCAACTACGGTAATTTGGATCATTCGGATTGTTAATCCAAAGACAGCCATCGGCATACGGTTGAGGATGTGGATTGGACACCCGACTCGGTGCAGAATTAGCCGAGTAAGTTGTACTAACGGAGAGTATCTGAAAGATCGTATTGGGAAAGTTGATGAAATTCTCGATCTGTTCGTATCCGTTCGTCGCGGTACTGCCGACCAACTTGATATAGTAGGTGTTTCCCACCACCAACGCCATCGTCCCGCCGCTTGGAATACTCGTATAATTCACACCATCCTTGCTCAATTGCACATCGGTCACCGAGTTACGCGATTGGGAGATTAACTTTTCGACGAACAATTCGCGCGGCGCGGGCGTACTGCCGGTGGTGGCACCACCGTCCGCCGTAACTGTAATGCGATAGCGTCGCGTGGTATTGTAGGCAGCGGCATTGCGCGTCACTTCGACTTCAAAGTAAAAATCCGTACACGCGCCAGGGGCTAGACTGGCAACCGAGAGACTGCTGTTTGTGCCCGGGCGGATATTGATGTAACTG
>JAOACU010000263.1 GCA_026417715.1 Anaerolineae bacterium
GTATCACGTATTGCGTATCACGTTTCCGCCCCCGCGATCTCTCGCTCTCTCGCCCTCTCGCTCTCTCGCTCTCTCGCCCTCTCGCCCTCTCGCTCTCTCGCCCTCTCGCCCTCTCGCTCTCTCGCTCCGTCACCCACCGCCGCGTGTAACTCCGTTGCGCCCCAGCGTGTCATTTTGGTACCGCAGACCGCGCACGTGCCTTGCGTGTACGCCGCGCCACGCGCGTTGAACATCGGTTGCGGGTTTTGCATCTCGCGTTGAGTTTTACATTTGACACAATACGCCTGTAACATTTTCGATTTTCGATTTTGGATTTAAGATTTACGCAATACGCAGTACGGCATACGTTTCACGTATTGCGTATTACGTATTGCGTATCACGTATTGCGTATCACGGCAACAGTATACCACAAAAACAAAAAAGATTGGAGACTGTTCCCAGCCCCCAATCTCCAAGCACTAATCTCCAATCTCTAATCTCTACACAAACACATACTTGGTAAAATTCTTCAACGCCTCCACGCCACGAATCTCATTATCGAGCAGAGGTAACAGTGCGCGCACACTGCCATCGAATTCCTTCCAAATCGTTTCCATATGTTCGGCTTGCATCGCGACGCGGTTGCGCACGAATTCGGCGGAGGCATCAGTGACTTGCTCTTTTTGAATGAGCATATTCACAATGACGCCACCAACGGGAATGCCAAAATCGTGGAACCAATTGATGAATCGCTTGATGACGGCGATGGGTAGGGCTTCGGGTAAAGTGACGAAGAAGAACGCCGTCAGTTGATCGTTGGTCAACAGTTTTTGCGCGCGATTCATTCGTTCGCGGAAACTGATGAGGTAATCCATCAAGGGGTCTTCTTCTTTCTTTTTAGTGAAGGAAAGAAGTTCGCGCAAACTGCGGGCTTCTTCGCGCGACTTCATCATCTTGTTGACCCACAATGAGTACACCTTGCTCATCCCCAGCAAGCGGCGCGCGTTCGCCGTCGGCGCGGTGTCAAAGACATACACCTCGTACTCGTCCTTGAACATCAAGTCCACCATATTCTCGAACATCGCCGATTCTTCAAAGGCGGGATTCATTGTCGCGGATTCGACGAACGCATCGGCTTGGGTCGAGATTTCCGCGAATTTCAAAAACCACTGAATCTTTTGCTTGATGTCTTGCTTGGAACGTTCAATCGTGTCCTTCGTGTCAATTTCGTACGCCCACAGATTGGGCACACCTTTCACGGGCGTGGGTTGTCCAAACACATTTTGGTCGAGCAAGCCGGACAAACTGTGCACGGGATTGGTCGAAGCGAGAATGGTCTTTTTGCCTTGTTGGGCGAACCACACGGCAGTCACACCTGCCATCACAGTTTTACCCACACCACCCTTGCCACCAAAGAATACGAATTTCATTTGGGGGTGCTCTTTGAGGAATTGCACCATTGATTTTTCAATGCCAGCCATATCTGTCTCCGTTTCAGGTTTCAGGTTGCAAGTTCAAGGTTGCATTCCACGCGAAACCTTGAACCTGTAACTTGAAACTATTCATACATAATCTTGGCAAGTTTCTCGATCATCGGCAAGCCCGTGACATCGCGTTCCAATTCGGGAACGTAGCCCAGGACTTGATTACCAAAGGTTGTTTTGATTTTGTCGAGATAGCCACTTTGCATTGCGATACGATTCCGCAAGTAGGCGGGAACGTTTTGGGTGTGTAGTTCCTGCGGCAAGACGCGATTGACGACATAGCCAGCAATCGGCACATCGAAGCGGGCGAATAGTTCTGCCGCTTTTTGCGTATCGAGGATGATCATCTCTTCGGGAACCAGGACGAAGAAGAACGCGGTCTTTTCACGATCGGTCAGAATGCCCGATGAAGCATTGATGCGCCCCTTGATGTACAGCAACTCGTTGAGAATCTTGTCCTCATCGGTTTCTTTTTGCCGCTTGATGCGCGCAACCATCGTTTCGTACTCGCGCATCTCTTCGCGCAGTTTCGTGATCTTGTTGATCCACTCGTCGTACACTTTTGCCATCGAGAGGTAGTAGAGCGCATGACCGAGAGGAACGAGATCGTAGATGTAATAATCGTACTTGCCTTCGACGATAATGTCCACGACCGCATCGAAGATGGCAGATTCTTCCATTGCGGGTTCAGCCGATGCGGCTTGGATGTAATCCTCGATTTCGCTGGGCACTTGGTCAAAGCCGTACATATCGAGGATTTTCTTGCGGATTTCGTTTTGATATTCTTTGATGTGCGAATCCGCATCAATTTCTTGTGCCCACAGATTTTCCATAATTTTGACCGGACCTTTTCCAAAAATATCTTTTTGGAAAATATCGGTCAAACTGGCTTGGGGGTCAACGGAAAAGACCAAGACTTTTTTGCCTTGTGAAGCGAGCCAGTAAGCAGTGGCAGCCGAAAAGGTAGTTTTGCCCAAGCCGCCTTTGCCACCAAACATAATGTAACGGCGATTGGGGTTTTGTTCAAAGACTTGGCGGAGAGACATTGAATAACTCCAGATTTTCGATTTTTGATTTTCGATTTTTGATTTTCGATTCGCCGTGCCGTTTGAAGAATCGGTAATCAAAAATCGAGAAGTTAGAACATCGCGTCGCTGATGTCTTTCTCGCGGAGCATCCGTCGCTTCCAGGTCGCGATATTCGGTACCACGTACGGTAACAAGCGAAGAGAGTAGTAGGGGGGCAGGATGGGCACACCGATCAGATCACCCATCGTAATCAAAATGAAGAGGTGTTCCATCGAGGCACGCGTACGGAGCGCATAGCGACTCATATCGTGTGCCGCCATCCCGTACATAATCTCTTTGACATTGTCTAACAAACCACCAATGCCGCGCTTTTTTTCCTCAGGCATAGTTGCACTCCTTGCAAATTTTTTGCCGCGCCCACTCGCAAGATGCGTCGTTGCGCGCGAGTTGGTTTTCCCTTCTTGTTCACACCCCATTATAACATGAGATTGGGGATTGTCAAAAAAATCTCAACCCTTTGACACGCCTAGTTTTATTTGATACAATCGTGCAAGAATCTTCTGGAGGAGGGGCATTATGGAAAAGAAATTTCGTGTTCTACGCGTTGTTGCGTCAATCTGGAAAATCATTGCTTGGCTCGTGCTGGTGCTCAGTGTTTTGGGGGGCTGTGGCGCGCTGGCAACGACCTTGATGGCAAGTAGCCAATGGTCGCGCCAAAGTAGCGCGTTCGGCCTGGGAATACTCGGTGGCGCGCTGGGTGGTGTGGTGATGGCAATCGGCGCAATCCTGCTTGGGGCTTTTTACTTTATCTCCCTTTATGCGGTCGCTGAACTGATTGACGTTGTGCTTGCCCTCGAAGAAAATACACGCGCCACCGTCGAACTGTTAAAGCAATCCAAAACCTAGCGCCACTTATCTTTCGCTTAAACTTGAAACCTGCAACCATTTGATATATAATCGCGCCCCGAATTCAATCCACAAGGAGAACGCTATGATTGGTGTACAGGATTTGCGTAAAGGGACGACGTTCATTGATGACGATGGAAATCTCTATCGCGTGTTAGAATTTCAGCACGTCAAATTAGGACGCGGCAATGCGGTAATCAAAACCAAGTTGCGTAACCTCAAGACCGGCGCTACCATCGAGCGTACCTTCCAATCGGGTGGGCGCGTGCAAGATGTGCGACTCGATCATCACCAAGTTCAGTATCTCTACAACGACGGCGAAAACTATCACTTTATGGACTTGGAAACGTACGAACAACCGGTCTTGTCGAAGGAGATGCTGGGCGACGCCGCCAAGTATCTCAAAGAGAACGTGACCGTAGATTTGCTGACGTACGACGGCAAGCCCATCGAAATCGAATTGCCCACGACCGTTGACCTCAAGGTCGTCGAAACCGCACCCGGCTTCAAAGGCGATACGGCAACGGGTGGCGGCAAGCCCGCTACGCTCGAAACGGGTTTGGTTATCACTGTGCCATTCTTTGTGAACGTCGGCGATACGGTGCGCGTGGATACGCGCGATGGCTCGTACGTGACGCGCGTGTGAGTGTGGACGTAAGACGGAGGACGAAGGACGAAGATAATCGTCGTTCGTACTTTTGTCTTTTGGCGACGAGGGAGGACACGATGAAAAGGGCATCGAGCGCGCTGTTGGCAC
>JAOACU010000264.1 GCA_026417715.1 Anaerolineae bacterium
GCGCACATCAACGCGGTGATTGACGCGATGAAACGCGACGGGCGAATGGAACAGTTGTATGCCGAGTGGCTAAAGGCGCAGTGAGACAGTGGGACAGTGTAACAGTAAGACAGTGGGACAGTGGGACAGTTAGCGGAGTGCCGCGCGGAGCGCGTGTGCCGCGTTGCGCATCATCTCCAAATCGGTGAGACACGAGAGCAAAGTCATTCCGCGCGCCTGCCACTGCTTGATTTGCGCGGGATCGCCGATGTGAATACCGCTCGCAATGTTGTGGCGTTTTGCTGCTTGCACCACACGCAGAGTCATCTCCTCCACCAACGCATCGTTGGGTTCTACGCCGAGTGACAATGCCAAGTCCCAAGGTCCAACGAGCACGGCATCCAGACCCGGTGTGGACAAAAGTTCGTCCGCGCGTTCCACTGCTGTTTTCGATTCGATTTGAATGATCGCCAAAATATTTTCGTTGGCGTGGCGTGTGTACTCGAGCAACGTGGACGGAAGGTAATCGTTGTTGCCTTTGCCACCGAACACACCGCGCACACCCACAGGCGGATAGCGCATCGCGGCAACCGAACGTTCAGCAACCTCGCGCGTTTCGACACGCGGCACCAAAATCCCCTGCGCGCCGACATCCAGCACTGGCGCAATCAGATGATACATTCCATCGGGCACGCGCACAATCGGCACAATGTTAGCAAGGCGCGCCATCTGCACAATGTGCGCGGTCGCTTGCAAACTGAACGCGCTGTGTTCCAAATCGAGAAAGAAATAATCGAATCCAGCATCGGCAAGGATTTTGGCTAGCGCGGGATTATCGAACTCGGTGAGCATCATCCCAAAGACGGGCTCACCACGTTTGAGTTTGGCGCGCACAGGATTATCACGCATTTTGTTCCCCCTGAAACTTGGCAGATTTCAGATTGCAGATTGCAGATTTGGCTCATTGGACATTTGGCTCATTGGTTCATTGGTCATTGGCTCATTGGCTCATTGGTCATTGGCTCATTGGTTCATTGACTTCCAATACCAGCGAATCACTTGGGTCACCGGCTTTTCACTGTAATCTAGGCGGAATACGCCAAAATGATTTTCGCGATGATCGGTTGGGATGGGAGGATTGCCAGCGACGCCGACGGGATAATCGTTCAAACACCAAAAGACTTCGCCGCACATTGCATTCTCGCGCAAGATTTTCATCACCGCGTTGTAGTGAATCATTTGATCGTTCTCGGTGAAATTGTTATTGGGTCCGCCCGTTGGCAAGCCGAATTCCTGGAGCAGGACGGGTTTGCGCGTTTGCGTTTTGTAGAACTTGCACAAACTATCGAGCCGATCCACTGTGTCGTAATAGTGAAAGCAGAAAAAGTCGAGATATGGATCGAGTGCGGGAAAATATTGCGCGCGCGCGCGATCAATCCACCCAATCGTTTGCAGTTGCAATGGGTCGAGCGCGCGCACGATTTGCGCAACGCGCTGAAAGAATGGAATGACGATGCTATCACCGACGGTGCGAATCGCCTTGTCGGGTTCGTTTTGCAAGTCCCAACAGATGATACGCGGATCGCGCGCAAACACGGGAACGATGGCGCGCAGATATGTCTCGATGAGCGCAAAGTTTTCGGGACGATACATATCAAAGTGCAAGCCATCGAGCAAGGTCAACATCACTTTGAGGTTCAGGCGCGCGGCAATGTCCAGAAATTCGCGCACGTTGGCGATGTAACGCGCGTGCGGTTCAACAGTGCTGGGGATATGCATCGGAGTTTGAACGCCAGTGATCGAAGCGTGAAAATCAATGAACACGCGCACCACGTTCGCACCTAACGACGCACCCAAACGCAGTTCGCGTTCCACCGTCACAGGGTCCCACGCATCGAGGTTGAATGTTTTCCAAGGTTGGCGTTGCGGATAGTAGTTGAATCCACGAATCGGAAAACGCTCACCCCGCAGATAAAATTGATCGCCGCGCGTCGTCACAAAATCAATCGCGCGCGGAGTGGCAGTGGGTGTAGCGGTTGGCGTGGGAGTGAGAGTTGGTGTTGACGTAGGTGTCAACGTCACAGTGGGGGTGAGTGTGGGTGTGTGCGTGGGTTGCGGCGTGGCACTTGGTTGCACGCGCGTCGGGGTGGATGTAGGAGTGGGTGTGGTTGGATCGCACGCGGCAACAAACGCGCTACTCAACGATGCCGCAAGGAGTTTGAGAAAATCGCGACGGGAAATCATAGTGGGCGCGATTGTAGCACAAGCAGAGTGAGTTGGCAAAACGCGCGAATACGTTATAATGCTCAAACGAGCCAAATATGCCAAACGTGCCAAATGAGCCAAAAGGTCAATGAGCCAATGAACCAATGAGCCAATGAGCCAAATGATTTGGCACATTTGAGGGGAAAAGTTGAGCACGGAACTGGCGTACCTTGACGATTCGTTTTGCTTTGAATTCGATGCCGAGATTGTGGCGCGCGTGACCTTGCCCGATGGACGCGTGGGCGTGATTTTGCCGCGCACGTTTTTCTTTCCGACGGGTGGCGGACAAGAGCACGACACAGGTACGCTTGGCACAGCGCGCGTGACCGATGTGCTGATGAACGACGATGGCACAGTCATTCACGTCGTTGATCGTGAAGTAACGGAGACGCGTGTGCGCGCGACGATTGATCGCGCGCGGCGTTGGGCGTTTATGCAACATCACAGCGCGCAGCACTTGTTGAGCCAAGCGATTCTCGAAACGCTCGGCATCGAGAGTGTCTCCGCGAATATCAACATCGAGCATCCATCCACGATTGATTTGGTAACCACTGGCGCTAGTGGTCATTCTGAGCGACCGAAGGGAGCGAAGAATCTCTCAACCAACTTTGCGAGACGCTTCGCTGCGCTCAGCGTGACACAGTCACCTTATCCGCTTAACTCTTGGTTAGTGTGTGGCGATGTAGATTTGACGCCGGGTGAAAATCTTGCGAATGTCATCGTGTACGAGGATCGTCCGATTAAAACGTACTGGATCACCGAAGAGCACATCGCGCAGGTGCCGTTTCGTATGCCACCCAAAGTGTCGGGACGAATTCGGGTGGTGGAAATCGAAGGGTTCGATTACTCGGCGTGTGGAGGCACGCATTGCACGCGCACGGGGCAAATCGGCATCGTCAAAATCGTCAAGACGGAGCGACGTGCAGAAAAATTGCGCGTGCATTTCATCGCGGGTCAACGTGCGTTCGAGTACTTTCAGCGCGTTCACTTGATTGTCACACACCTTGCGCGCGAGTTCGATACGAGTGTCGAGACGTTGACCGATGCGATTGCGCGACAGCGCGAAGCGTTACGCGAATCGAATCAGCGCATCGAGGCGTTGCAACGCGAACGTTTGCAGTGGGAGGCGCGCGCGTTGATCGCCCAAGCGCGCGTTCACGACTCGATACGTTGGATCGTGGCACTGTTTCGCGACCGCGCGCCGAACGAATTACGCGCGCTCGCGCAGTGTTGGCAGGACGAATCGCATCTTGCCGCGTTGTTGGCATCGTACGATGGGAACAAAGTTTCGGTAGTGGTGACGTGCGCGCCTGACACGAACTTGCGCGCGAACGAGTTGTTGCGCAAGGTGTTGACGGAAATCGGTGGGCGTGGTGGCGGTGATGCAAAAATCGCGCAAGGTGGTGGCGCAATTAGCGAAACACAGTGGGCGGCGTGGCAAGCGCGTCATCTCGACGAGTGGTTGAAATAACGAAGGACGAACATTGCGTTCGTCCTTCGTCATTCGTCACCCACGCCACCGCCACACGCCCAGCGCAAGCATCGCTAGCATTCCAAGCCCGATGAGAGGCACCACGTTTGGCGCGTCCGCACGCGCATCGAACGTGGAGAGATTGACCGCTGTGGGTGCACCGCTATTCGAGATTGCCCAGAGCGAGAAACTCGTCAAGCCGGTTTTTTCGACCCAGTTGTCCGTTGTGTTGTTGCTGGTGCGTGTGCGCAGATGCCAGCGCCCATTCACTTGTTGCCACATTTGCAAGTCGGCTTCGGGGATGCCATTCAGTTCTGAATCGCGATAATGCAAACGCAAGGTGAAGGTGTAGCCGCTACCACCTGTCGGTGTGATCGAATAGTAGCGTTGCACGGCATTCGCCAAGCCGCCTGGCGCGGTCTTGAACAATTCGACGACG
>JAOACU010000265.1 GCA_026417715.1 Anaerolineae bacterium
GTATATATAAGCAATCTGCCGATTGATTCAGGTTTTACTCCCCAACAAAAAGAAATTATTATTCAAACGCTCCAAAATATAGATGGTAAAGACGATCTCAACAAATTTATTCGCGCTGCAATGATAAATGGTGTAAAGAAAATAGGTGTTTCTGTTTATGAATCCAACGCAAGCCAATATGAAGAAATAAAATTGTTACCGTCGGGTGTTGTATTTCCTTCTCCTTTGCAATCGGCTTTCGTCCATGAAGCAACTCACGCTCTTCAACAAAAATTAACAAACTATCAAGGCAGAAGTCGGTATGTTGAAATTCAAGCATTGGTTAATGAGTTAGAAGATGCAATAAAAAGAGGTCGCACAGAACGCGTAGAAAAACTAATTCCATATATCATTAATCTTTCTTGGTCAAAATTAGAAGACTGGAATAAGCCATTAATCCACCCTTTAGTTTAAGGCAAACTTCGGTTGTTTTTCCTCTTGAAATTCGGCAAAAAAGCATCCATAAACTATGCCAAGGTTTTTGGTTATTATTTTGGTTGTTTTAGGTATTGTCGTGGCTTAGGGCTTAAACAGCGAGCAAAGACCGCCTGTCTTTGTCCCCTTCTGCTCCTGTCTCTTTTTCCTCGTCTTTGTCTTCCCCAAGCGCCACTCTGCAATGACACGATCTTGGGTAGGCGTATAAAGATATAACAGAAAGAAAAATTCGCTATGAAACGTAGGACAAGTTTCAAATTTGTCCTACCTCTGTTGAATCAGAGGCGGATTGTTGGACGATTGAACAATGAATGTGAATCCACTCAAAGACAAACTGATTCTCGTCGTGGATGACGAACCGCGCATCGTGCGCCTCGTGCGAATGAACTTGGAAGCCGAAGGCGCGCGCGTGATTGACGCATCGAACGGACTGGAGGCGTTAAAGCAAGTGCGCGAAGAACTCCCCAACGCCGTCATCCTCGATGTGATGATGCCTGAACTCGATGGCTTTGAGACGCTCAAGACGATTCGCGAAACATCGGACGTGCCGGTGATTATGCTGACTGTGCGCGCTGACGAAGACGAACGCGTGCGCGGACTCGAACTCGGCGCGGATGATTATCTGGGCAAGCCGTTCAGTCCGCGCGAACTGGTGAGTCGGCTCAAAGCCGTGCTGCGCCGCACTGAGCGCGAGGGAATGCAAGAGGACATTCTCAAGATTGACGATGACCTTTCGATTGACTTTCGCAATTTCCAAGTCATCGTCAAAGGCAATCCCGTGCGTTTGCGTCCAACCGAGTGGCGGTTGCTCTACCACCTTGTTCGTCACGCGGGTTGGGTGCTCACGCACGATGACATTCTTGCCAAGGTGTGGGGACCAGAATACAAAGGCGCAGACGAGTACGTGCGACTCTACATCACGTATCTGCGTCAAAAAATTGAACCCGATCCCGCGAACCCAAAGTACATTTTGACAGAACGCGGCATCGGGTACAAATTTGTGGATTATCGCAAAAAGTAGGGACGAGTCACCGACTTGCCCCTACTTGGTTTCGCTTTTCGCTTTGCTTTCACTCTTTTCTTTGCTTTCGCTCTTGTTTTCGCTGTTCCCGTTACCATTGCGACGATAATCGGTGGTGTAAAAACCTGAACCCTTGAAAATGATTCCTGCTGGTGTGAACACGCGCCGTACGCCGTGATGACCATTCGGACATTGTTGCAACGGCGCATCGTTGAAATGTTGCACTTGCTCGAACGTTGTGCCGCACGCGGGGCATTCGTATTCGTAGATAGGCATAACACCTCCAAAATAATCGTGTAGAGACGAGTTGCCGCCTCGTCTCTACACGTTATTTTTTACATTTCAGGCGATGGTGTGGGTGTCTTTTTTTCCTTCTCTGGAATTTCGGTGACAAGTGCCTCGGTGGTCAAAATCATCCCGGCAATGCTTGCCGCGTTCTCCATCGCCGAGCGCGTCACTTTGGCAGGGTCAATAATGCCGGCTTTGATCATATCCACGTATTGCGTCGCGAGCACATCAAAGCCGATCGTCTTGCAATTTTGCGCTTGTTGTTCGCGTCGCACCTGCTCGATGACGACCGCGCCGTCAAAGCCCGCGTTCTCGGCGAGTTGGCGAAGCGGCTCTTCCAACGCGCGTTTGACGATGCGCACACCCGTCGCAATGTCCGCGTTCAAACCGTTCTTGCGCGTCAGTTCCTCTTCCAACTTTTCGAGCGCGGGGATGCAGTTGATCAACGTGACACCACCACCGGGCACGATGCCTTCCTCGACGGCGGCTTTGGTCGCGCTCAACGCATCCTCAACACGATGCTTTTTCTCCTTCATCTCAACTTCGGTTGCCGCACCGACGCGAATCACTGCCACACCACCCGCGAGTTTCGCGAGTCGCTCTTGCAACTTTTCGCGATCATAATCCGAAGTCGTCTCTTCGATTTGCTTCTTGATCGTCTCCATACGACCCTTGATTTCCTTCGGATCGCCTTTGCCTTCGACGATGGTGGTGTTGTCCTTGTCGGCGACAACCTTTGCCGCGCGACCCAAGTCGCTCACCTTGGTCGTTTCGAGTTTGCGACCGAGTTCATCGGAAATGACTTGACCGCCCGTGAGGATGGCAATGTCGCGCAACATCTCCTTGCGGCGATCGCCATAGCCCGGTGCTTTGACCGCGAGCGCGTTGATGGTGCCGCGCAGTTTGTTCAGCACCAGCGTTGCGAGTGCTTCGCCGTCCACGTCTTCCGCAATGACGACGAGATTGCGCTTGCCGATTTGCACCAACGATTCGAGCAAGGGCACAATATCACTCGCCGCGCTGATCTTTTTCTCGGTAATGAGAATGTACGGGTCTTCGATCACGGCTTCCATCTTTTCGGGATTGGTGACAAAGTACGGCGAAATGTAACCGCGATCGAATTGCATCCCTTCGACGAATTCCGTTTCAAACGCAAGACCGGTCTTGGACTCTTCGACAGTAATGACACCATCCTTGCCCACCTTGTCCATCGCGTTCGCGATCACCTCACCGATTTCAGGATCGGCGGCAGAGATCGCGGCGATGTGGGCAATGTCTTCACGCCCGCGCAGTTGAACCGCTTGTGCTTTGATTTCCTTGACGACGACTTCGGTCGCTTTTTCGATACCGCGTTTGAGGAGCATCGGATTGGCGCCCGCCGCGATGTTCTTCAACCCTTCGTTGACGATCATTTGGGCGAGTACGGTAGCGGTCGTCGTGCCATCACCCGCGACATCGTTGGTTTTAGTCGCCGCTTCTTTGAGCAACTGCGCGCCCATATTTTCGTACGGATTTTCCAGTTCGATTTCCTTGGCAACTGTCACGCCATCATGCGTCACGGTAGGCGCGCCCCACTTTTTATCAATTGCCACGTTGCGACCTTTGGGACCCAACGTGGTTTTGACGGCGTTGGCAAGCGTGTCCACGCCGATTTTCAAGTGACGTCGTGCTTCCGCATCAAAGACGAGTTGTTTCGCTGGCATCTTTCCTCACCTCACTTTTCCACGATTGCAAGAATATCGCGTTCACTCAAAATCAAGTATTTTTTCTCCACGCCATCTACGCGTTGTTTGAACTCGGTACCCGAGTATTTGGCAAAGATGACGCGGTCACCCACCTTGACTTCGAGTGGCACGCGCTTTTTGCCTTCGTCGTCCCAGCGTCCTGCACCCACCGCAATCACTTTACCTTGTTGCGGTTTTTCTTTTGCCGTTTCGGGGAGCAGGATACCGCCGGGCGTTTTCTCTTCGTCTTCGAGTGGTTCAACAATCACACGATCGGCTAACGGTTTGAGATTCATAGTCTCACCTCACTTGTGTAAGGATTCGAGAGTGCGAGAGCGCGAAAGAGCGAAAGGGCGAGAGTGCGAGAGCGCGAAAGGGCGAGAGTGCGAAAGAGCGATTATTCGATTGCAATTTTGAGTTGGTCGTGTTAGAACGATGCTTGATGAATGTTAGAGGTGTGTTAGAAATGTCGCATGTCCAAGTCGTGCAGGGGCAGGTGGGAACGACCGATGACCGACAACCGATGACTGATGTTCGGCGGTCTGCCGTCGGCGGTCGTGCATCAGCGGCTTGCCGTTCGGCTTAGTCGTGATGGTTCACGCCCCACCCCTCCCGCCTCGCGCTTCACGCCTTACGCC
>JAOACU010000266.1:0-328 GCA_026417715.1 Anaerolineae bacterium
TCGTTGGATTCTTCCGAGGGGATATGCATTGGATTGGGCGCGCGCTGCTTGTCGTGATCGCGTGCATTATGGTTTTGGATCCGATTGACTTGTCGGTGCAAGGTGTGTTGCCCGTGTTGATCGCGCTTGCCATTATCGGTTATAATTATTTTGCGTATCGGCGTAAAGCAGTTACAACGACCTGATCCCATTCCTAAAAAAACTTTTAAGGAGGAGAAAAGATGAAACTTAAAACACTTGTGTTTGTGCTTGTGCTCATCGCGCTAGTAGCCGCATGCGCGCCCGCACCAACACCGACGCCCGTGCCGCCCACCAAAGCGCCCGAGCC
>JAOACU010000266.1:338-4142 GCA_026417715.1 Anaerolineae bacterium
AAACCCCCCGCCGCGACACCGACGACGGCACCCGCGCAGCCGACGCCGACTGCCGCGCCCAAGCCCACCGAAGCCCCTAAGCCGACTGAACCGCCCAAGCCCACCGAACCGCCCAAACCGATGGCGTTCAGTCTGGTGACAGGTGGCACAGGTGGCGTGTGGTATCCGCTGGGTGGTGCGATCAGCGGTGTGGTGAAAAAGACCGTGCCCAACACCGAAATCACCGTCGAAGCGACAACTGCCGCAACCGACAACTTGAAGTTGCTCACGGCAGGTAAAGCCGGTATGGCATTCGCCTACGACTATCACGCCGCGTGGTTGAACGAGGGCAAGATGCCCGGTATCACTGGCAAGTTCAACACGCGGATTATGATGGCGTTCTATGAACAACCGCTGCACATCGTCACCAAAGATGGCACCGGCATCAAGACGCTGGATGACCTCAAAGGTAAACGCGTTTCCACCGGCGCACCGAACAGTGGTACGGAGGAACAAGCCGGCTATGTCTTGAAAGCGATTGGCATTGATTGGGACAAGGACCTCAGGCGTGAGAAACTCGGCGCATCGGAAAGTGTTGCCGCGCTCAAGGATGGCAAGATTGATGCGTTCTTCTGGAGCGGCGCAGTGCCCACGAGTTCGATCATTGACTTGTCTACCACCCCCGGCTTGAAGATGGTCTTGCTCCCCGTCAGTGGCGATGTGGCTAAGAAAATTATGGACGCCAACCCCGGCGTGTTCCACGCAACCTCTTTCAAGAAGGGCGTGTACACCGGCGTAGATGCGGATGTGCCCACGATTGGCATCACGGCGGTCATCCAAGTAATGGACACCTTCCCCGAAGATCGTCTCTACCAAATCGTTGACGCGCTCTTCAAGAATATGAACGATCTAGCAACGGTAGCGAAGGAAGTCAAAGACCTGACGCCAGAGAAATCGCTGGGGCAACTAGACCCCGGTATAATCAAGTACTTGCATCCTGGCGCGGTCAAGTTCTTCAAGGAAAAGGGCGCGTTGAAGTAAAGACGAAGGACGGATGACCAAAGACGAAAGCAAGACGAAGCAATCTCCACGTTGGGGATTGCTTCGTCCCTTTTTGTTGGTGGGCGCGTTCGCGCTGATTGTGGGATTGGTCTCGTGTCTCGATGCGCCGCGATTCACGCGCATCGAATTGACCGATGCGGAAACCGCGCGCGTCATTTGGGCGACCACTGTGCGCGATGGCACACCCATCACGCTCACGTGGCACAACTCGCTCTTCGATCTCGATGTGATCGAGGAGTTTGTGACGGAGAACGGCGTGCTGATTCAAACTGCCGTGACGTTTACCGATCCGCGCGGTGTACCACCACCCATCGTCGCGCCGAGCGACGTGGACGATTTGTATCACACCGGCGGCGCGTTCCACGCGCGCGGCTTGCGGCGTCCGTTCACGCGCATCGTGTATCGCATCGGCGAAATCGGCAATCCCAAGATGACGATTGGCGCGCACACCATCGAATTCAAACGCGCGGTGGGATTCGGGGGGAGTATCGTGTTGACGACGCGCGCGGTGGGTGACGAATGACGGAGGACGAAAGACGGAGGATTTTCGATTGCCGATTTTTGATTGCCGATTGCGTCATCAATAAAAAATCGCAGGTGGTGCTACAAAAGTAATGCTGGTAAGGCAATCTGTCACGCTGAGCGCAGCGAAGCGTCTCGCCAAGTCATTTGAGAGATTCTTCGGCGCACAAGGCGCGCCTCAGAATGACACTCTCAGCATTACTTTTTGATCACTACCAAATCGCAAATCGCAAATCGCAAATCGGTCATCGGTCAGTCGCCAATGGCAGCGTAAAGTAGAACGTCGAACCCTTGCCCTCGACGCTCTCCGCCCAAATTTTGCCGCCGTGCGCTTCGACGAGATGTTTGGCAATCGCCAACCCCAAGCCGGTGCTGCGCGTTTTGCCAGCGGTGCGCGCTTGGTCCACTTTGTAGAATCGTTCAAAGATGCGCGGCAGTGCCTCGGCGGGGATGCCGATGCCGGTGTCTTGCACCTGAATTTCCACCATCTCGTCGGTTTGCCGCGCGCGCAGAGTGATGCGTCCACCGCTTGGGGTGAACTTGATGGCGTTGTGCAACAAGTTACCTAAGACGCGTTGCACACCCGTTGCATCGGCAAGCACGTTCAATGAATCGGGCAGGTCTTGGTGAAAGATCAGGTGCTTGCGTTCGATTTGTGGCTGAAACACCTGGAGGACATTCGCGACCAGTTGCTGGAGAGGAGTGGGGACAAGTTTAATCGGCATCTGTCCCGATTCGATGAGTGCGAGGTCCATCAACTCTTGCGAAAGTTGATGTAGCGCATCCAACTGATTTTGCAACTTGTCCACCCACGTATGCGCGGGTGAGGTGGGGAGTAATTCGTTTGCCAGTGTGTCCACCAAAATTTGCAAGGACGTGAGCGGCGTACGCAACTCGTGCGAAATGTTGGCAACAAAATCGCGGCGCACGCGTCCCAGTCGTTGCAACTCGGTAATGTCCGTCAGAACGATGAGCGCGCCTTGTCCTTCCCCAACGGTACACGCGTGCACCGAAACGCGCAGAGTGCGTTCCTCTTGCGTAACGATTTGCGAGAGCGCGTCCGCGCGTTGTGCCAGCACATCGGCAACGAGGGGTTGGATGTGCAAACTCCACGCCAACTGCTCGAACGGTTGTCCAACGGCTTGGCGCACATTCAAAAGTGTCTCAGCGCGCGCATTCAGAAAAACGATGTGACCGCGCGCGTCGAGCAATACGATGCCTTCGCTGATGTGTTGCGTGACGGCATTCCATTGCGTACCAAGGCATTGCAATTTCGTGCGCGCCTGTTTGATTTCTTGTGCGACGCGCTGGCATTGTTCCCGCGCGCGATCTTCGCGTCGTTTGAACACACCAACGAGCACGAGCAACGTACCTACGATTACAGCAAAGACGAGCTCCATTACCCCTCGAACCGATAGCCCAACCCGCGCACCGTTTCGATGCGTTGCGGATGCGCGGGATCATCCTCGATTTTTTCGCGCAGCCAGCGAATATGCACATCCACCGTGCGCGTATCGCCGTCAAAGTCGAATCCCCACACACGTTGCAGGAGCAAATCGCGCGTCAACACCGCGCCGCGATGGCGCATCAATTCTGCCAACAAATCAAACTCTTTGGGCGTGAGGTTGAGCGGTTGTCCACCACGCCACGCGCGATGACTGACCAAATCGAGCGTGAGATCGCCCGCCTGAAGTTTCATTTCGGGTTCGCGACGTCCGCGCCGCAACACTGCGCGCAAGCGCGCGAGAAATTCGCCAAGCGAAAATGGCTTGACGATGTAATCGTCCGCGCCTGCATCGAGTCCCACAATGCGATCCACTTCGCCACTGCGCGCCGTGAGCAGAACAATCGGCACATCCATTTCGCGACGCAAGGTGCGGCACACGGTCAAGCCATCGAGCGCGGGCAACATCACATCGAGCACAATCAAATCGGGTTGCTGTTCGCGCGCCAAATCGAGCGCGGTGATGCCGTTATCGGTTTGAATGACCGTATAGCCCTCGCGCGTTAGATTGTAGGCGAGCGTCTCGCGTAACGTTTGATCGTCCTCAACGAGCAAGAGTTTGGTCATCGCTGTCTGTTGATTCGTCCCACTCCCACGTATCAATTTCTGGCATCAGTTGATACGCGGTCAGATCGAGTTGAATCGGCGTGATGGAGACGTAACCTTCGGCGAGCGTGCCAGCATCGGTGCCGCGTTCGGGGATGCTCGTCGGCGATTCGCCGATGACCCAGTAGTAC
>JAOACU010000267.1:0-3420 GCA_026417715.1 Anaerolineae bacterium
ACTATCGCCTGCTCGATGCGCGCGCGTGGGGCAGTGGCGATATGCGCGCACATCACAAGTGGTGGCTCGCGCGCTTGCCCAAAGCCGCTGGTGTGACCGATGGCATTGCGAACAATTGGTGGAAATATTTTATTGATGTGAATCAGCCGATTTTTCAGTAGGGGCGAGTCGGCGACTCGTCCCTAACCGATTCGCCGAGTCGTGCCGCCACCATCCCCAAACCGACGTACAACCAAAACAGCACCGCCGAGTGTGGAAATTTCAGATTGAAGAAATAGTGATCGGTCAAGCCGCCGATCATCGCGCCCAGCACCGCGCCGGCGATTCCCCGCAGAATCGGCGCAAGGAATGGATCGCGCGCGATGCCGGCGAACCACGCGCGCGCAAGGTGATGAAAAAATATCCCCAGCGTGATGAGAAACACGCTCAACCCCACGAGTCCCATCTGCTCCGCCATCAGCAAGTACACACTCGACACACCCAGATACGTGTCAATGTCGGGTGAGCCACCAAAGCCCACACCAAAGAACGGATAGCGCGAAATCAAAATCAGCGCGTCCTTGTATTCCCCCAAGCGCATTTGCGTTGCGCGGTCCCTCAGCATAAACGCGTCCGAAAAATGTGCGAGGTATTCTTGCGTGAACGGCAAAAACAGGAACACGGTCGCGCCAAGCAGGATGAGCGCGAGAATCGGGCGGTAGCGCACTGTCGAGACAATCGTTAACGCGAGCACCAAGCCGAGCATCGCACCGCGCGAAAATGTGAGAATGAGACACACGCCCATCGTCAGTGCCATCGCCGCCGTCAGTTTGCGCGGCAAGAGCGGTCGCTCGGCAACGATTTGCGGCACTGTGAGCGCGGTCACCAAAATCATCAAGCCACCCAACACATTCGGGTCAACCGATGTGGAGATCGCGCGCATCGGATTCGTCGGGTCGTCTTCGATGAAACGCAAGACGCGATCACCTGTGGGATACTTGAAGACGCGCAACGCGGACAGAATCGTAATCGTCCACTCGCGCGGCAAAAAATAAAAGACTATACCGAGCGTCGCCGAGATGAATCCCGCGAGCATCAACGCTAACACGACGCGCCGTAACGCATCGCGCGTGCGCACGATGTTGACGATGACGAAGAAGAAACCAATCGCGGCGAGCACTTCGGCAAACTGGCGAAGCACTTGGGTCGTCACCGGCGCGTGCGCCAATCCCGACACGAACGAAAAGAGCGCGAGAATCATAAACGCGAGCACCGGCAAACCAAGTGGCGTCGCGATGAATTCACCTTCGTCTTGACGCGTCGCCAGCCGCGCTAACCAAATTGCGATGACTGCGACGAGCGCGAGATCGAGAAACGTGGGGTTGAAACCAATGTTGAGTGGTAACGCGCCAAACGGCAAGAGCACCGCGACGGCAATCACCGCGTACAAACCAAAATCAATGTTGGAGAGCACCACGAGCGCGGCGATCATTCCCACGAGCGCGGCGAATGGCACAAGCGGATGCACAAATGCAATCGCCGCGCCACCTGCGAGTGCAGAGATGAGCGCCAAAATGATGATCCAATTATAGGGGGATCGAGTAAGACGAATTTCCATCCGGTTTATGTGTGTGCAAATCGAACGCGCGTTTCAGTCACAACGACAAAATTATTCGCCAGACGATCCGCGTAATGCTCTAGCAACTGTTCGAGTGTCTTGATTTTAACTCCTGCGCGTTCATCTTCCAATCGCAAAAGGACGACACCCTTGTGGGGACGATGTTCGCGGTAAACTTTGTCGCCGAAATCCTTGTCGTTGGTAATCAAAATCCAATCCTCGGTGGCTGCTTTTTGAATCACCGCGTCGTCATCCATTCCTCGTGCTTGTTCGTACACAGAAAACACTGTGTGACCTTGACGGCGCAACCATTCCGCAACCGCAGGACCAGTACATTCGTCCACAAGGAAACGCATTTACGCTGGCTCCATCGCAAGCGGCACAAACGCACTGGCTTCAAGCGTTTTGGTCGCAAATAGAATGCACGCCTGAATGTCTTGGCGTGTAAGCCCTTGGTATTCCTCGATGATTTCTTCGGGTGTTGCGCCATGTGCTAGCAAGTTCAAAATGTATTCAACAGTCAAGCGTGTACCTTTGATAACTGGTTTGCCAACCATCACCTTGGGATTTAGCGTAATTCGTTCCAGCAATTGTTGATCTGTCATAACTTTCTCCCCTGGGTATTCTCTCCCTGCTTCTTTTCCCGCGAGAGTAATACAACGACTTGGCGTAAACTCGACTTGGATAGTATAATCACAACTGCCAATACAAGCAAGATGAGTGTTATCGAGGTTGTTATTCCAACTTTCACCGACCAGGGTTCAAACACAAATTCGATTTTCTGCGTGCCTGCGCGCACCGGCACAGCACAGAGCGCGATGTTCGCGCGCACGATACGCGTTTCGACGCCATTCACAAACGCGCGCCAACCAGGGTAGTAGTAATTCGCGCTGACGACTAGCCATCCCTCACTCGGCGCGTCGAGTGTAACGCGCGCGTGTTCAGGTGTGATGCGTTCAAAATTAGCGGGGGTTGGCGCGTGCGATGACGTCACGCGCGCGTGCGGCGACGCATCGGCGAGGTACACCACGCGCCACGCATCGAAATCATCGGACGCGAGTGCCGCGAGCACCTGTGCGTCGTCAGGATTGTGAATCGCCGACGCGACGAACCACGCGCGCGGCATCGTCTCGTGCAATCGCAAGAGACGCGTGTCGCCATCGTTCGTCACCAGTTCGGCATTCTGCATTCCCGCCCGTCCAGTGATCACATAGCGCACGTTCAGCAATCGCCACAGTTTTTCTTCCGACAAATTTTCGCGCAAAAAATCATAGCGCGCAATCTTCAACGGACTAATGCCGCCGATTTCCTCCACATCGTACACGATGCCAAAATGCCCCGGCATCTTGCCTTCGTCCACGACACGAAACACACCCTCGTCACTCCGAATCGTTTGGATGATCGGCGAAAGCGGATAACGCTCTTGCGGTGTCGCGTTGTACGCCTGCGAATTGATGCTGAACAAATCGAACACCATCAGCGCGATGCTTGTCACAACGAACAGCGGTGTCGCGCGCGCTAAACGCATTCGCCATGCGACCAGCACCGTCGCGAGTGTGAACAACAATGTTACCAGCGCGGCGCGATCACCTAGAAACGCCACGCGCCCTGATTGACGCAACGTGCCCGAAATGTAGAGCGTGAAAACGAACATCAATCCAATCACAATGCCCGCTGGTAGCAACGCCCACGCGCGCCGCGCGCGACGCACATCGAGCGCGCGCGTCAAATCGTGCAAGCCATAGCCCGCGAGAATAGCGAGTGAAAAACTAATGACGAGTGCAAGGCGTTCTTGTCCGCGAAACAAAGCAAAGCCAGGGACA
>JAOACU010000267.1:3430-4133 GCA_026417715.1 Anaerolineae bacterium
AGATAAAACAGCGCGTACGCAAACGCGTAAAATCCAAACGCAACGAGGAGCGAACCGAGTGCGAGAAACGCCCAAAAAATTTTTTCGCGCGTGCGATTGACCCACAAGGCAAAAATCGCCAGCCACAAGGGCAAGATGCCGATGTACAACGGCGATTGGAACGCGCTGACAAAGCCGGGCAAAATCATTTGTAACGGATCGAGTGTGGGAAAACCGCGCGCGGCTTCTGCCCAACTCATCGTCGCGCGCGTCGAAACTTGCTGATACTCGAACGCGGGAACCCACTGCGCGGCAGAAATGCCAGTGGCGAGAACAAGTGCGAACGCGAAATGCAAGAGGTGTGGCGTGAGGCGTGAGGCGTGAAGCGTGAAGCGTGAGGCGTGAGGCGTGAGGCGTGAAACGTGAGGCGAGAGACGCAATACGGAGTACGGAATACGCAACACTTTAGGAGGGCAAGATGCACAAACAATGCTTCGACTACGAATGGCGCTTTCACCTGGGGGACTATCCGTGGAGCCGCTGGCACACTCCCGATGACTCGACCTGGCGGCTGGTAGACCTGCCGCACGATTGGAGCATCGAACTCGACCGCGACCCGGCTAGCCCGGCCGGCCCCGCTGGCGGCTACTTCCCGGTGGGCTTTGCCTGGTATCACAAGCGCTTCGTCGCACCGGAGGAATGGCGCGGGAAGAAAGTGTTCATC
>JAOACU010000268.1 GCA_026417715.1 Anaerolineae bacterium
ACCTTGTGCCACTCGCAACGCCTGAGGGCATTCACGAGTATCGCATCGTTGCGATTGCGGGCGATGTGTTGAATATGAAAATCAACACGGCGTACGTTTCGCAAGCGGTGATGAAGATTGATTTTCACAAGAACGAAGACATTTTCTACCAAATCAATCTCGCGCCGAACGCGAATCCTGCAACCGTCGAGCAATGGTTGCGCGCGATTGTGGACGATTATCCGCAGTTCCGTCTCGTCATCGGGCGCGAATACTTGGCAGAGTTTCGTCAGCAGTACGATGCGATCTTTAACGGCTTTTACCTTCTGCTCGCGATTATGGCGTTCCCGTCGCTCATCGCCATCCTGAACACGCTGGCGATTGGTGTGATCGAACGGACGCGCGAAATCGGAATGTTGCGCGCGATTGGTGCGACGCGTCGTCAGGTGTGGCGCACGATCGTCGCGGAGGCGTTGCTTCTGTCCGCGCTCGGCACCGCGTTCGGGATTCTCGCGGGGTTGTACCTGAGTTACGTCATCGTCGAAGGTGTGAGCGCGACGGGCATTTTCAAGATGACGTACTCGTTGCCGTTCACTGGCGTTCTTGCAGCAACGGCGGTCGGTTTGTTGTTTGGTGTACTCGCCGCGCTGGTGCCCGCGCGTCAGGCGAGTCAGATGGAGATTATCAAGGCGTTGCGGTACGAATAGGGGACAGGGGTCGGGGATCAGGAGGCAGTGGAAACCCGAAGGGTCTGGTGAGACCTTTCGGGTTTTTACTTTTTCCGAATATCTTGAATTGTCAATCCTAGGTCAGACAAAATAGCGCGCAACATACCCGTTTTCAAATCTTTGCTTCCCCAATCGGGAATCGTCGTGTATTTGCCGTTGGCAGGGTTACGCCAGATGCGATGCGACCCTGCGCCATTCCTCACGAATTCGCATCCCAGATCGCGTAACCGTTTGGTCAGTTCGCGGTACTTCATACTGGAGCCATCCGCAACACCAGCGGTGTCTGTCCAGTGACGTGTCGGAACAATCGCGGGATGGACGCGCCCTGGGCGCGGCGGGCTTCTAGCATCGCGCGGATGTTGCCTGGGATGGCTTGCATCGCTTCATCCAACGTCTCGCCCCACGCGTGGCAACCTTGTAGCGCAGGGACGCTAACCTTGTATACGCGATCTTCTTCTAAATACTCTACCGTGATGGGAACAATAACTTCATCCAGCGTGAGCGTCTTGGGCATGTATCACCTTCCGCTTGCAAATCACTAGTCCAAGTATAGCAAGATGATTGGGGATGTCAAATTCTCTGTGACCAGCAATAGACCGTCGTCGGTAGTCGGTAAGAAAACCCGAAGGGTCTGGCGAGACCTTTCGGGTTTTAGTTAACACCAACTTTGGTGCAGGTTTGACAACCTGTGGTATAATGTTTGTGGATTCGTTTGACGCGCGTTGAAAGTATACGACGACGTACCGTGACTGTCCTGCATCGCAACTCGTTCTGGTCTCAAAATGCATCGCCGTTTGACGCGCTAGCGTTCGTGGTAGATGCGTTTTTATTTTTCCAAAGGAGGAGAAATGTCAACGAACTTTTCATTTGCACGACGCTGGATGACGCGCGGCGCGCTCACCCTAGTGGTACTGTTTGTTTTGGCAACGCTACTTGCGCCGATGGCAACGGCGCCAGCCCAGGCCGGACCAGGGACAACGCGCTATGTCAGTCCGTCTGGCACGGACAGCGGGAGTTGCGCGATAAGCGCCTGCAAAACGATTACGTATGCGCTGACGCAAGCGACACCAGGCGACACGATCAGCGTTGCGGCAGGCACCTACTCCGCCGCCAACGGCGAGACCTTGCCGCTGGTTCCAGCCGTTGACGTGACGATCAGCGGCGCGGGCGCATCGTCCACAACGATTGACGGAGGAGGTATGGCGCGAGTGATGACAATCAACAAGACGGTCACCGTGCAAAATATGACAATCGCCAATGGCTGGTCGGACAATGGCGGCGGCATCTTAAACAGCAGTTCAGGCAATCTGACCGTGAGCAACAGCACCTTCTCGGGCAATTCGGCAAACGAGTACGGCGGCGGGGGCATCTATAACAATGGCATGCTAACCGTGCGCAATAGCACCTTCTTGGGCAATTCGGTAACCGGGGATCCGGACAGCAACCCCAGCGGCGGCGGCATCTACAACCGCGGTACGCTGATCGTGAGCAACAGCACCTTCTCGGGCAATCAGGTGGACGCTTTTGGCGGCGGCATCTACAACGCTGACACGCTGACCGTGAGCAACAGCACCTTCTCGGGCAATGTGGCAGCGATTTACGGCGGCGGCATCTACAACGCTGGCACGCTGAACTATGCCAACACCATTATCGCCAACTCATGGGATCGAGATTGCATCAATTCTGGTACCATTAGCACTAACACAAACAATTTGGTGCAAGACGGCTCGTGCAATGCAACTTTTAGTGGCAACCCAATGCTAGGCGCGCTCGCAAACAACGGTGGCACAACCCAGACCTTTGCGTTACAGTCCAACTCGCCCGCGATTGACGCGGGGGATGCGGCAACCTGCGCGGCATCACCCGTCAACGGTCTCGACCAACGAGGCCAGACGCGCAATGATTTACAATGCGATATCGGCGCGTACGAAATGCAGATGAGCGACCGCAACAGTACCACGCTCAATCCTGGGACAGCGATGCGGACGTTCGGTCCGCCGCGCGTGGGGATTCAGTACAGCGGCACCAATCCTGGTAGCACAACGGCAACCAAAGTCACCAACTGGACAGGCGGTACGCCTGCGAACGCGCTGGGTGCGTGGTGGGAACTTACGCCGACGACAAACACCGGGCTGAATCTCACGCTCAAATTGTGCTACTCGACTGCAGAGTTGGGCGGCTTGAATGAGAGTGACCTGCGCTTTTGGCGATACGACGGCAGTACTTGGTCGCAGGTCGGCGGCACGCCAACGTTTTCTGGCACATCGCCCAATCGGTGCGCGCAGATTTCAGGCGTGACTGCTTTGAGTCGCTGGACGTTGGCGACAGGCAATCCTGGTCGCGCACCCACCGCCGTCACGCTGTCGTCGTTTGACGCGCGCGCGGCAGACTTGTCAGGTTGGCAAAACGTCATAGGTTTGGCGGGCATCGTTGCGCTTGTAGGCGCGGGATGGTTCGCGTGGCGCAAGCGCGGACGATAAGATGTAGGAGCCCAATGGCATTGTGCCTCTATTTTTTGTCGTTCGCGTGCTGATGGTAGGGCTTTTGGGCTAGCAATTCTGTCCTATTTACCCAAACACCATTTTGGGATAAGATATAGCCAGCAAGAACAAACTTGCCTTTTGGACGCACACTACTCGCAAGGATAGCGAGATTCGTGTTTCCGATCAGCCGTATTGCTGTTCACCGCGTTTAGGCGCGTCCAAACAGCAGTGCGGCTTTTACTTTTCTCAGCCCGCACAGATTTTCAAGGAGGAAAAATGCAACACTCAATCTCCCGTTTATGTCTCACAGTTACCCGTGCCACGCTCGACCGCGCGCGGGGCGGTTCGTTCGCGTTGTTGTTGATCCTGGCGTTGATGACCTTCCTTACCAGTTCCGTCTACGCCGCTGATGGTGATCTGGACACCACCTTCCCCAATCCCGGATTGAATCTCAATGTGCGCGCGATGACCCTCCAACCCGATGGAAAGATATTGATTGGTGGCGATTTTACTTGGGTGTGGGGGACGACAATGAATCGCGTCGCACGCTTGAACACGGATGGTACGCTTGACACATCCTTTGGCGATCCCAATGTGTCGGGCGGACAGGTCCGTGCGCTGGTACGCCAATCAGATGGAAAGGTACTGATTGGAGGTGAGTTTACTTCGGTGGCCTGGGCGACGATGAATCGCGTCGCACGTTTGAACTCGGATGGCACACGCGACACTTCCTTTAACGATCCTAACGTGTCTAGTCTTTTTTCGACTAGCGTGTATGAGCTAGCGCTCCAATCGGATGGGAAGATATTGGTTGGAGGCAGTTTTATGTCAGTAGGCGGACAGTCGAGAACGGGTCTCGCGCGCTTAAACTCGGATGGCACACTTGACACTGCCTTCGACGCAAACCTAGACCTGTCTCTTATACACA